>NZ_JBHTXX010000027.1:0-86525 GCF_042791415.1 Arthrobacter sp. NPDC056691 | reverse complement strand
AGGCGGCCTTCCATGAACGCGCGGGCGTACATGCCCGGGGACGCGTGGCCCTGGAAGAACACCTGGTCCCCGCCGCCCGGGTGGTCCTTGCCGCGGAAGAAGTGGTTGAACCCGACCTCGTACAGCGTCGCGGCCCCGGCGTAGGTCGAGATGTGCCCGCCCACCCCGATCTCGGGCCGCTGCGCCCGGTGCACCATCACCGCGGCGTTCCAGCGCATGTACGCCCGGTACCGGCGCTCGAACTCCTCGTTGCCCGGGAACTGCGCTTCCTGGTCCACCGGGATCGTGTTCACATAATCCGTGGTGGTCACCATCGGAACCCCGACGCTCTGCGCGCCGGCACGCTGCAGGAGACTGCGCATGATGTATTGGGCACGCTCCGTGCCCTGTTCCCTGATCAGCGCATCCAGGGACTCAACCCACTCGGCGGTCTCTTCCGGATCACGATCAGGCAGCTGGTTAGTCAACCCGCTGAGGATATGGGAGGTATCTTCTCCTGCAGCCACGGCAGCCTCGTTTCATCTTTGAATGTTGGGCTCATGTTTTCGTATTGTGAGAAAACATTCTTGCTATTCGAGATTATCCGGCGCACCGGATCCGGGTCAAACGCTGGCGCGGCTCCTGGCGGCGCCGACCGGGTCCCCGGCCGAATGGCCCGATTGTGACCGGTGAAGACTTGGCCATATCTTGACCCGAAGGTGATCCAGGTCATACGATGATTTCACCATTCAACAAGTTTATTTCGCGATGTGGAATAACAGCAATAATCCGATGATCCAGGATCGTCCGATCGAGGGCTCACCACCGCGAAAATCCCAGAAACTGGAGAACCAGATGCAGACGACCCCCTCTGTCGGCGTCGAAACGGACGGGCCGACGCCGCTGTCGGCCCAGCCGGTCAATCCCGCCGCCGGTGCCGACGCCCTGTTCGAAGCGGCCAGCGCCGCAGCCGGCCGCGACATCAGCCCCAGCCTCTACAACACCGACCTCGCACCCACCAAGCGGCAAGGGCGCCGCTGGACGGCCTACAGCATCTTCACCCTCTGGGCGAACGATGTGCACAGCCTCGGGAACTATGCGTTCGCCGTCGGACTCTTTTCCCTTGGCCTCGGGGGCTGGCAGATTCTGACGGCCCTGGCCATCGGCGCCGCTCTGCTCTTCGTGCTCCTCAGCTTCTCAGGCTTCATGGGGCAGAAAACAGGCGTTCCGTTTCCTGTGATGAGCCGCATCAGCTTTGGCATCCGCGGCGCCCAGCTCGCCAGCCTGATCCGCGGCGCGGTAGCTGTGGCGTGGTTCGGAATCCAGACGTTCCTGGCCTCGGTGGTGCTCCGGGTCATGCTGGTGGCCATGGTTCCGTCACTCCACGAACTCGACACGAACTCCATTCTCGGCCTGTCCACGCTGGGATGGATCTCCTTTGTGGGGCTGTGGATTGTGCAGCTCGTGATCGTCAGCTTCGGCATGGAGATGATCCGCAAATACGAGGCCTTCGCCGGTCCCATCATCCTGCTGACAATGGTCTTGCTGGCCATTTGGGTGTTCACCGAGGCGCAGGGCTCTGTCCAGTGGACCGGAATCCGGGGCCTCGAAGGCGGCGAGATGTGGCGGACCATCTTCGCCGGAGGTGCCCTCTGGGTGTCCATTTACGGAACGTTCGTCCTGAATTTCTGCGACTTCACCCGCTCCGCCGTGTCCAAGAAATCGATCGTTCGCGGCAACTTCTGGGGCATCCCGATCAACATGCTCCTCTTCGGCGCTATCGTGGTGGTCCTGGCTGGCGGGCAGTACAAGATCAACGGCACCATCATCGAAACGCCGTCGGATATCGTCCAGAGCATCCCCAACACGCTGTTCCTGGTCCTGGCCTGCCTCGCGATCCTCATCCTGACCGTCGCGGTCAACCTCATGGCCAACTTCGTCGCCCCTGTGTATGCCCTCACCAACCTCTTCCCCAAGCGGCTCAACTTCCGCCGGGCAGCCTGGGTGAGCGGCACCATTGGCCTGGTCATCCTGCCGTGGAACCTGTACAACAACCCGCTCGTCATCGTGTACTTCCTGGGCGGACTGGGTGCGCTGCTCGGACCCCTGTTCGGCGTGGTCATGGCCGACTACTGGCTGCTCCGCCGCGGAAAGGTCAACGTCCCCGAGCTCTACACCGAGAACCCGTCCGGAGCCTACTTCTACAAGCGGGGCGTCAACCCGCGGGCCATCATCGCGCTGGTACCGGCGGCCGTCCTGGCCATCATGGTCGCTTTCCTCCCCGTCTTCGAGGCGGCCGCACCGTTTGCCTGGTTCTTCGGTGCCGGCGTCGGTGCGCTGAGCTACTACGTGATCGCCGACCGCAGGCAGCGCTTTGAGGACGTCGACGGCGAAACGATCGCCGTCGCCAGCACCCACTAACGGCTAACCCAACTGACTCGCAATAGATGTCGTTCTGGGCCTCCAAAACGACATCTACTGCGAGTCAGTTGGGCCAACCAACCCTCCAGAAGGACACCCATGCGCATACTCGTCGCGAACGTCAACACCACCCAGTCCATGACCGACTCCATCGCCGCCCAGGCCCGCAGCATCGCGGCGCCCGGCACCGAGATCACAGGGATCACGCCGCGCTTCGGCGCCGACTCCTGCGAAGGCAACTTCGAGAGCTACCTGGCCGCGATCGCCGTGATGGACCGCGTGGTCAACTACCCCGAACCGTTCGACGCCGTCGTCCAGGCCGGCTACGGCGAGCACGGCCGGGAGGGCCTCCAGGAGCTGCTGGACGTGCCCGTCGTCGACATCACCGAGGCGGCGGCCAGCACGGCCATGTTCCTGGGCCACAAGTATTCCGTGGTCACCACCCTGGACCGTGCGGTGCCGCTCATCGAGGACCGGCTGAAGCTGGCCGGCCTCGACGCGCGCTGCGCTTCCGTCCGGGCCAGCGGGATGGCCGTGCTGGAACTGGAGGAGGAGCCGGAGCGGGCGGTCGAGGCCATCATCAGCCAGGCGCTGCTCGCCGTCCGGGAGGACAAGGCCGAGGTGATCGTCCTGGGCTGCGGGGGCATGGCCGGCCTGGACGAACAGATCCGGCAGCGCGCCGGAGTGCCCGTGGTCGACGGCGTTGCGGCCGCCGTGACCATCGCGGAGTCCCTGGTCCGGATGCAGCTTTCCACGTCCAAGGTGCGGACGTACGCCACGCCGCGGCCCAAGACCGTCATAGGCTGGCCGCTGGCGGCGTCGGATGTTCGCGTCGTCCATTAAGCCAGCAACAACAGGAGAAGCAGCATGACCGTTCCACCCACTCTTGGTCGGGTCGCCGTCGTCACCGGTGCCGGTTCCGGCATCGGGCGCGCGGTTGCCCGGCAGATGCTGGCGGACGGATACCGGGTGGCCCTGGCAGGCCGCCGTGAGCCGCAGCTCCTGGAAACAGCAGACGGCCATCCGGAGGCGCTGGCCGTGCCGTGCGATGTCACCGTGCCCGACGACGTCGAGCGCCTTTTCGCCGCTGTCCTCCGGCGCTGGGGCCGGGTGGACGTCCTGTTCAACAACGCCGGCGTCTTCGGCCCGGCGGCGTCGGTGGATGAGATCAGCCTTGCGGACTGGGAGGCCACCGTGGCCGTGAACCTGACCGGCTCGGTGCTGTGCGCCGGGGCGGCTGTCCGGGCCATGAAGGCGCAGTCGCCCCAGGGCGGCCGGATCATCAACAACGGCTCCATCTCGGCCCACTCGCCCCGGCCGCGCACCGTTGCCTACGCCGTCACCAAGCACGCCATGACGGGTCTGACCAAGAGCATCGAGCTGGACGGCCGGGAGTTCGGCATCACCTGCGGGCAGATCGATATCGGCAACACGGCTACGGAAATCATGGACACCATCGGGGTTGGCTCCGGGGCGCTCCAGGCCGACGGAAGCCGCAGGGTGGAACCGATGTTCCCGGTGGAGGACGCGGCCAGGGCGGTGCTGATGATGGCCGGGATGCCGCCGTCTGCGAGCGTGGGCTCGGTGGTCATCACGGCCGCCGGAATGCCCTTCATCGGCCGCGGCTAGTTCCGTCCGACCACCCTTCCGTCAGCCCCCTCCCTCCCTTCCTTCCGCCCGACCGCCCTTCTCTTCGAGATTTTGTCCACATATCGCGACTTTGCCGGCCCTGAGCGGCGAATATCTGGACAAAAACTCGCCACCCGAAGTCCCGCCTGTGGATAACGTCCCGCAGGCCTCCATATGGTGCCTCAATGGAGCATGACCAGATTGTTACCGCTGCCCGAGGAAATCCGTAGCCGGCCGTTCGCCGTTCCCGAGGCGGCCGTCGCAGGCGTCCCCGCGGGCAGGCTCTTTGCCCGCGACATGCACCGCCCAAGCAGGGGCATCCGCGTGCCCAGGTCCTGCGGTCCAGACCTTCCCGCGCTCGTCCGCTCGCACACCGCCCTTGGTGCAGACGTCTTCGCGAGCCTGGTCACCGCAGCGGAAATCCACGGCGTTCCGCTGCCGCCGTGGGCGGAGTTCAGGCCCGACGACGGCGGGCCGGTGACCGCCGTCGTCGAACCCGTGCCCTGGGGCAAGAAAAGCGGACCGCATTTCCGGGAGCCCGGACGGTTCCTTCACCTCGCCAGGGAGAACGGCGGCACGCTTCCGCGCCGCCGCGGCATCGCCGGGCACCGGCTCAAGGTCCGCGAGGGCGATCTCGTGGAGATCGACGGCCTGCGGCTGACTTCCGTGGCCCGGACGTGGGTGGACCTCGGCTCGGTCCTGCCCATCGATGACCTTGTGGTCGCCGGCGACGCCATCGTCAGTGAACACGCCCGCCATTTCGGGCCGCCCAAGATCGCCATGGTGCCGCTGGCCGAGCTGCGGGCGTTTGTGGACGGCGCCCGTGCTATCCATGGCGTGCGGAAGGCACGGCTTGCCCTCGACCTGCTCCGTGTAGGCGTCGACTCGCCGCCGGAAAGCAAGCTCCGTCTGCTGCTGGACGACGCCGGTCTTCCGGAGTTCACGCCGAACTGCCGCGTGGACGACGTGCTCAACAGGCCGGTCTGGACGGATCTGGGGTGCCCGAGGTTCCGGACGTGCATCGAGTATGAGGGGCGCCATCACCTGACCCCCGAGCAGCAGGCGCTGGACGCCTACCGGGACCAGCGCGTGACGGATGCGGGTTGGCGCCAGGTCAAAATCAACTGTGTCGACATGGGCCACGGGCGGGACTGGGTCGTCTCGCGCGTGCGGCAGGCGCTGGGCAAGCAGGGCTGGCAGCGGTGAGGAGTTTTTGTCCAGATATCCGCCGCCGGAGAGCCCCCAAGTCCCAACAAGTGGACAAAAACTCAATTGTGACCGGAAAATGCAGTTCCGCATCGTGAAAACTTAATTTCCTCTTGCGGAATCGTGTGACCGGGGTTACGTTGGAAACAGACCCCGATCCGGGGCTGTTCCCAATTGATAGGTACAGATCAATGAAGATCCCAGATTCCTCGGCGCTGAAGGCGAGTTCGGCGCCGTCGAAGAAGAAGCCCCTGTACAGGTCGCTCTTCTTCCAAATTCTGATCGCCGTCGTGGCAGGTGTCCTCATCGGGCATTTCTGGCCGGACCTAGGCGCTCAACTGAGGCCGCTCGGTGACGGCTTCATCCAGCTCATCAAGATGATCATCGCGCCGCTGATCTTCCTCGTGATCGTTACGGGAATCTCAGCCGTTGGCGACGTCAAGGCGGTCGGAAGGGTAGGAGTCAAGGCCCTTCTCTACTTCACAGCGGCCACACTTTTCGCCCTGGTCTTCGGCCTGATTGTCGGCAACCTGGTCCAGCCCGGAGCAGGTCTGAACATCGATCCGAGCACCCTGTCCCAGGAGGCTCTCGACGCCAAGACCGGCCACGCAGTGCCGAAGGACGCAGCGGCGTTCATCCTGGACGTCATCCCCACTAGCGTCATCGGCGCCTTCGCCAACAACAGCCTGCTACAGGTCCTCTTCTTCTCCGTGTTCTTCGGCGCCGCGATCGTGGTCATCGGCCGCGAGCGTTGCCTGCCGGTCGTCAGCCTCATGGAGACCGTCCTCGAGCTCGTTTTCAAGATCATGTCCTGGATCATGAAAGTCGCGCCGATCGGTGCCTTCGGCGCGATGGCCTTCATCATCGGCCAATACGGGCTGGACACCCTGGGCACCTACGCGATGCTGATTGCCGCCTGCTATGGAGCCGCGGTGGTGTTCATCGGGCTCCTGTTCCTCGTGGCCTGGAGCTTCGCCCGGGTTCCGCTGTGGCAGTTCCTCAAGTACACCCGAGAGGAATTCCTGCTGGCACTCGGCACCGCATCCACGGAAGCCGTGATGCCCCGCATCATGACCAAGCTGACGAATGCCGGCTGCTCCCGGGCCACCACCGGCCTGGTGGTTCCCACGGGCTACTCGTTCAACCTGGACGGTGCGGCAATCTACCTGTCCATCTCCCTGCTGTTCCTCGCCCAGGCCTTCGGCCACCATCTGGACCTCGGTCAGCAGTTGGCAGCCCTCGGTGTCCTGCTGCTGACCTCAAAGGGCATGGCCGGCGTTCCCGGCTCGTCCTTCCTGGCACTGTCGGCCACGGCAGCCGCGCTCGGAATCTTCCCGGTGGCCGGCGTGGCCCTGCTCCTCGGCGCCGACCGGCTCATGGACTCCATGCGCGTGGTGGTCAACCTGCTGGGCAACTGCGTGGCAACCTTCGTGGTCTCCAAGTGGGAGGGCCAGTTCGACCGCAGCGTCATGGTCAGGGCCTTCCGCGGCGAGATCACCAACCACGATTCCGCCGTCATGCTCGGTGTGGAGGAGGACTTCCAGGAGCAGGAACTGGAACGGATCAGCGGAGGCGGGCAGGCGTCGCCCAAGTTCCGCGGCGGCCCGAACCCCGGTGAGATGCCCGAGTTTCAGATGAGCAGGCCGTCGGCAGCCATCAACCACGAATAACGTACGGAGTTTTTGTCCAGATATTGGCCGCTAGAGGCCCTTCAAGTCGCGACAAATGGACAAAAACTCCAAAGATAGGCGGCGGGATCCCGTCCGGGCTGAGCAGTTCAGCCCGGGCGGGGTCCTTCCTCTTAAAGCTTCCCGGCGGCCCGCTGTTGACAAATAGGGCGGGGTTCAGAGGGGGAGCAGGGCGGACAGGTCTGCCCGCAGGCCGGACGCGGCCACGCGCCCGGCCTCGACGGCGTCCGCCCAGCTCAGCCGGCCGGTCACCATCGCCAGCCAGGTGGCTGCGTCGCACTCGATGACGTTCGGGGGCGTGCCGCGTGTGTGCCGCGGACCCTCCACGCACTGCGTGACGCCGAACGGCGGCACCCGCACCTCCACCGAATTCCCCGGCGCCCGGGCGGTGACCTCCTCCAGGGAGTAGCGGACCGCCGTCGCGATCACCGAACGGGGCACAGCCGGAACCGTCGGGGCAGCGTCCGACGGCGGGACGGCACCTGCCGCCCATTCGTTCAGGGCCGCTTGGCCGTCGGCCGGGTCAATTCTGCGGCGCGCAACAGCCACCGTAACCTCCTTGAAAGCTCAAAGTACGTTAGTCCAGCAATGCCGAGACGGCGTGGCCCAGGCGGATCTTGCCGACGGGGCGGCCGCCGCCAAGGACCGGCTCCACCACCTTTTCAAGCACGCTCGAGACTCCCGGGATGTCGACGGCCCCGCAGGCGGCCAGCAGGGTCAGTCCGACGAGCGACGTGGCCCGGAGGTTGCCGTCGAGCATCTTGAGGGCCACGGAGACCCCCTGGGCCGTGGCCATGACCAGGATGCCTTCCGCGCCGATCTTGGCGATGACGTCCAGCTCCTCCATGACGATGGTGTTGGCTTCACCCCTGCCCTGGACCGCCCATGGGTAGTCAAGCATGGATGTTGCGATGGTGGCGGCGCGGGCGTTGGCGGATTTGTCGGAGGGGGCCTTGGCGAGCAGGGAGTAGGCGCGGGCCAGGCCCGTCAGCGAAATGGCCGCAACCGGCGCACCGCAGCCGTCGATGCCCAGGTGCGCGATCTTCTCGCCGGAATACTCCTCGATCACTGTGCGGATGCGCTGCTGCAGCGGGTGGTTGGGTTCCAGGTAGCTGTGGGTGTCCCAGCCGTTTTCGGTGCACGCCCACAGGAACGCCGCGTGCTTGCCCGAGCAGTTGAAGGCCAGCCGGGACTTGCCCCGCTCGGACCGGGTCAGCCAGGTCCGTGCCGTCTCGTCCTGCGGCCATACGGCGGGGCACTGCAGCTGGTCCTCCTTGACGCCCGCGGCCTTGAGCATTCCTTCGACGACGTCCATGTGGTCGAGTGATCCGGTGTGGCTGGCGCAGGCGAGTGCCACCTGGGCGCCGCGGAGGGGAACGCCTGACTGCATCGCCGCCAGCGCCTGGAGCGGCTTGAGCGTGGACCGGGCCAGGATGGGGGTGGTGATGTCGCCAAGCTGGGTGACCACGTGGCCGTCCGCGGCGAGGACCACGGCCGACCCGATATGGCGGGACTCCACGAATCCGCTTCGTTCAACCACTGCGAGTTCGACGGCGGAATCCACAGTGAACGTGGCGTGCGAATTTAGGGCCATGGCCCCAGTCTATGGTGCGGTAGGGGCATTCCCGGGGAGCCCTCAGGTGCTTGTGGCGGGATAAAACGCGTGGCCAATGTTCCGCTGAACCGCCTACGCAACCGTCACCATGACCGACTGCCAGCCTGAGGCGCCGTCGGGCACGGGATCGGCGCGCTTCTCCGTCTGCACCTCGCCCGTCCCGTCGGTCGCGCGTACCTTGATGTAGTGCGGGCCGGGATTGGCGTCCCAGGCGAAGGACCACTGCCGCCACGTGTCCACGGAAGCCTCGGCCGAGAGCACCGCCTCGGCCCAATCCCCGCCGTCGATCTGCACCTCAACCTTGGTGATGCCCCGGGTCTGCGCCCACGCGGTGCCGCCGATGGCCACTTTCCCGGCAGGCACCGTGGCGAAGGATTTGGGCACCTCCACCCGGGCCATCGTTTTGATGGGGCCGCGCTCCGACCAGCCGCGCTGGGTCCAGTAGGCCTTGCTGTCGGCGAAGCGGGTCACCTCCAGATCCACCACCCACTTCGTGGCGGACACGAAGCCGTACAGTCCCGGGACCACCATGCGCACGGGGTAGCCGTGTTCCACGGGCAGCGGTTCGCCGTTCATGCCAATGGCGAGCATGGCGTCGCGGCCGTCCTGCAAGGCCTCCAGCGGTGTGGAGGCGCTGAAACCGTCGACGGAGGTGGAGAGCACCATGTCCGCGCCGGCGGTGGGCCTGGCCCGCTTGAGCACTTCGCGGATAGGAAGCCCCAGCCATTTGGCATTGCCGGCGAGGTTGCCGCCCACCGGATTGGAGACACAGGTGAGGGTCACATGGGACTCGATCAGCTCGGCGTCGAGCAGGTCCTGAAAGGTGAGCCGGACCTCCTGCTCCACGAGCCCGTGCACGCGCAGCTCCCACTCCTCGGCCTTGATCTCCGGGACGCTGAGGGCGGTGTCGATCCGGTAGAAGTCCCTGCCGGGCGTCAGCCACGGCGTCACGCCGGGTGTGGCCGACTGCACTCCGGCGGGCACGGCGGCTGCGGGCCGGGCCGGCGCCGGCAGCCGGAGGGACTCCCGTGCCTGGGCCACACCGCTGCGCGCGGCGCTGAGCAGCCGGCCTCCGGTGGCGGCGATGCCTGCGGCAGCCACGGTTAGGCCGGTGGCCGCGAAGAAGGCGCGGCGGGAGGTAGCCGGGCGCTCCGGGGGCTTGGCTGCGACGTCGGCAGGAGTATCAGGAAAGGCCCGCAGCCGCCACAGCCGCGACACCAGCAGGCGCAGCACCACCAGCCCGGTCACCGTTCCCGCCAGCGTGGGCACGGCATCCAGCGGCCTGACACCTGC
Source organism: Arthrobacter sp. NPDC056691 (assembly GCF_042791415.1). Taxonomy (NCBI): domain Bacteria; kingdom Bacillati; phylum Actinomycetota; class Actinomycetes; order Micrococcales; family Micrococcaceae; genus Arthrobacter; species Arthrobacter sp. NPDC056691. The sequence continues at coordinate 76,694 of NZ_JBHTXX010000027.1, read as the reverse complement.
GCGGGTCACCACGCTGGCCACGATCACCGCGCCCATGAACAGCACTCCGGCAACGCCCAGCGCCCACCTCCGGTACGCCACCACGCCGAGCACGCAGGCCAGCACCACAATCGTCAGGCCCATCCCTGCGAAGAGCGCAGCCTTGTCATTGGTGCCGAACGTCGCAATCGCGAAGTCCTTCAGCCACGGCGGCGTGAAGTCAATGAACGTCGAGCCCAGGGCAATCAGGGGAGTGGCGCGGGCGGTAAAAAACGCCCCCGCCAGTTCCGCAACGGAAAGAACGACGGCGGCGGCGGCCACCCCGGCCAGGGCCGCCAGTGCAGCCGGTCCGCTGAGCCACCTCATGAGCTTCTTCATGACCATGGTTCGTAGCGGGTGCGTACGCGGATGGCCGGGTCCCAACTGAGGGCCGGGCCTCAGCTTAGGAGCCAGCACGGTGCACAAAGTACCCTTGGAGACTGTGAAGGTACTCGTCATTGGCCCCGGTGGCCGCGAACACGCCATTGTCCGCTCCCTCCTTGCCGACCCCAACGTTTCGGAAGTCCACGCGGCTCCGGGCAACGCCGGCATCAGCAAGCTCGTCCCCACGCACGCGATCAACGGGAACGATCCGGACGCAGTGGCGGCGCTCGCCACCCGGCTCGAAGTCGACCTGGTGGTCGTTGGTCCCGAAGCCCCCCTCGCCGCCGGTGTTTCCGACGCCGTGCGCGACGCCGGCATCCCGGTGTTCGGCCCCAGCAAGGCAGCCGCCCAGCTCGAGGCCTCCAAGGCCTTCGCCAAGCAGGTCATGGCCGAAGCAGGCGTTCCCACCGCCATGGCGCTGGTGGCCGCCAACGCAGACGAGGCAGCCGCGGCGCTGGACACCTTCGGCGCCCCCTACGTCGTCAAGGACGACGGCCTGGCCGCCGGCAAGGGCGTGGTGGTCACCAACAACCGGAACGATGCCCTGGCCCACGCCCAGAGCTGCTTCGACGCCGGCGGAACCGTCGTCATCGAGGAGTTCCTGGACGGACCCGAGGTCTCCGTGTTCGTCCTGTGCGACGGCCGCAACACCGTGGCCCTGTCCCCGGCGCAGGACTTCAAGCGCATCTACGACAACGACGAAGGCCCCAACACCGGCGGCATGGGCGCCTACACCCCGCTCGACTGGGCCCCCGAAGGCCTCGTCCAGGAGGTCATCGACCGCATTGCCCAGCCCACCGTGGACGAGATGGCCCGCCGCGGCACCCCGTTCGTGGGCGTGCTGTTCGTCGGCCTGGCGCTGACCAGGCGCGGCACCCGCGTCATCGAATTCAACGTCCGCTTCGGCGACCCCGAAACCCAGGCCGTCCTCGCCCGGCTCAAGACGCCCCTCGGTGCCCTGCTCCTGTCCGCCGCCAAGGGCGAACTGGACCAGGCAGAAGAGCTGCGCTGGTCAAAGGACACGGCAGTCGCCGTCGTCGTTGCCTCCGAAAACTACCCTGACACCCCGCGCACGGGTGACCGCATCCGCGGGCTAAAGAAGGTGGACGAGCTGGACGGCGTCCACGTGATCCACGCCGGAACCAAGCTCGACGACGAGGGCAAGGTGGTCTCCGCCGGCGGCCGCGTGCTGGCCGTGGTTGCACTGGGATCTGACCTCGTGGAAGCAAGGGAAAGGGCGTACGACGGCGTGGAGCTGGTTCAGCTCGAAGGCGCCCAGTTCCGCACGGATATCGCAGGCAAGGCCGCACGCGGTGAAATAAAGGTATCGGCCGCCGCCGCGGCCCCGTCGGCTGCCAAGGCCGGCTCCGCTTCGGAAGAGAAGGCGTGACAGTGGCTGAACAGGAAGGCCCCCGCGGCCTGGATACCGCGCACACCGAGCTGCCCGGATGGAGGCACGTCTACTCGGGCAAGGTCCGTGACCTGTACGTCCCGGCCAGCGACTCCATCGACGAGCAGTTCGGTCAGGAATGCGTGCTGGTGGTGGCGAGCGACCGCATCAGCGCCTTCGACCACGTGCTCAGCAGCGAGATCCCGGACAAGGGACGGGTCCTGACCCAGCTGAGCCTCTGGTGGTTCGACCAGCTGGATGTTGAGCACCACGTCCTGGCGTCCACCGTGGAGGACGGTGTGCCGGCAGCAGTCGAGGGCCGGGCCATGATCTGCAAGAAGCTGGACATGTTCCCGGTGGAGTGCATCGCCCGCGGCTACCTCACGGGCTCGGGCCTCGTAGAGTACCGGCAGTCCGGCACCGTCTGCGAGATCCCGCTGCCGGAAGGCCTGGTGGACGGCTCCCGCCTGGAGCACGCCATCTTCACGCCGTCCGCCAAGGCCGAGGTGGGCGAGCACGACGAAAACATCACGTACGACGCCGTCGTGTCCATGGTGGGAGACGACATCGCCGCGCGCCTGAGCGAGCTGACCCTGGGCATCTACACCAAGGCGGAGGAGATCGCCCGCGGCCGCGGCATCATCCTGGCCGATACCAAGGTGGAGTTCGGCTACGACGTCGTGAACGGCGCCATCACGCTGGGCGACGAGGTCCTGACGCCGGACTCCTCCCGCTTCTGGGACGCCGCCACCTATGAGCCCGGCAAGGCGCAGCCCTCCTACGACAAGCAGTTTGTCCGGGACTGGCTGACGTCCGCCGAATCGGGCTGGGACAAGGCCTCCGACACTCCGCCGCCGGCCCTGCCGGCCGACATCGTGGAGCGCACCCGCGCCCGTTACGTCGAGGCGTATGAGAAGCTGACCGGCCGCACGTTTAGCTAGCAGACGCAAAAGGCGCCCCGGGACGGGAGTCCAGGGGCGCCTTTTTGTGCCTGCTGCCAGCTGGCTTCGGGCCCTAGCTGGCTTCGGCTGCCGCGGCGCGGCGCTGGGCGAGACGGATTTCCAGCACGGCGTCGAGGGCCTGCTGGACGCGGTCCGGCGCACCGGCCGCGCTGAATTCCTTCTGCGCCTCCTCCAGGTGCACCAGCGCCTCATCAGCTTCGCCCGCGGCCTTCAGGGACTTGCCGAGGAGCAGCGAGACCTCGCCTGCCGTGTGCCGGGCCAGGTCCGCGCGTTCGGCGTGGATGTCGCGGAGCTTCTGCACGGCTGCCACGATGTCACCGGTCAGATAGAGCCAGCGGGCGCGGATGAATGCCACCTCCAGCTGGTCGGTTTTGTTGCCGCCCACAATGGACAGCGCGAGCTCGGCCCGTTCAATGGCTGAAAGGGTCTCCGGCTCGACGATTCCGGAGGAGAGACGGACGGCGGCTGACGCCTTGTTGAAGCGGGCCCAGAGCTCGATGTCGTTGGCGGGGGAGAGCAGCTTGGCGGCCCGCTCGTGGTGCTTGATGCCCTCCGGGTAGTCGTGCCGCATGAACGCGACATTCCCGATCACCCAGGCCACCTCGCCGGCGAGCTGGGACATCGAGTGCTCATCCATCTGCTCGTTCATGTCCTGGCAGTACTTCCAGGCCTCGTCCAGCCTGCCGCTCTCGGCCAGGGCACCGATCAGCGCACGGAGCGCGCCGATGATCAGCGTTGAGCCCTTGGGCAGCTGCGCACACAGCTCCACCGCCTTTTCGGCATGTTCGACGGCGGTGCTCAGCTGCCCCTGTCCGTGGCACAGGGCGGCGAGCATCTGGCGCGCCCGGACACCGAGGCCGGCCGATTCGGTGGCCATGGGGTGCTCGGACAGGTGCTCCATGATCTTCTGGCATTCCTTGAGCTGGCCCTGCTTCATGAGGCATTCGGCCTGCATGTAGGTCATGTTCCACCAAGCGCTGGTGTTCTTGCCGTCGAGGGCGATCCGGGCCGCGTTGGCGGCGTGCTCGGCAGCGAGGGCGTAGTCCCGCAGGTCCCAGGCCTGCCTCGCGTACAGTCCGGCCAGCACGTATTCTGCGTCGCTGACCGAGATGGGCTGGCTCCACGCCTCGAGCGCCTTGGGCGCGAGCTCCAGCCTGCGGGCGAGCTCTTCGATGACGTCGGCTGTGGGTTCCCGCCGGCCGGTCTCCAGCAAGGAAATGTAGCTGGGGGAGTACAGGTCTTTGCCCAGCTCGGCCTGGGTCAGTCCGCGCTCCAGCCGCTCTGCGCGGAGCTTCTCCCCGAATCCGTTACCCACTGGGGTTCCTCCTATTCCGGACAGCCTTTGTACAGAATGCTTGACACCCTCTGTGGAAAACATTTTACAATGTATGTCAACAAGGACTGTGCTGACTTGGTAACGAATCCGACTCGTATTGAGGAACTCTCACATGTTGAAGAAGATAGCAGCCGCTGCCGTTCTGGCGGGGGCCCTCGCATTTTCTGCTGCGGCTCCCGCCGTTCTGTCTGCAGGCTCGATCGCGGATAACGCAGGCACCTCGGTTGCCATTGGCAACTGGCCGGATCCGATGCGCGTCAAGGACGTGAACAAGACCACTATCGGCAATTGGCCTGATCCCATGGTGTCGGAGACCACCATTGGCAATTGGCCCGATCCCATGTAAACAGCTTCCATGAGGAAAACGGCTCCGGAACATGCGCACATCATGTTCCGGGGCCGTTTTTCTACCTAAAACAGCAGCCGTAACTAAGGAGTGGGGACCACGACGCGGACAGCGACCGACGGCCAGCAGCGGGCCTTTTTTCTCTGGACCATCGCCGGCACGTCACTGATCGTGGCGGCCGCGGCCGGTGCCGCAATAGTTGAGGTGTTCACGGGAACGGCCGACGCCGGAACTTTCGTCTGGGGGATGATTGGCATGGCGGCGCTGCTGGAGTCAATGGTGCTTTTCGCCGTCGGCCTGCGTCTGCGCCACCGGTATCTGAACCAGGTCCAAAGCTACGACAGCCGCGGCGATTACCTGCCGGACGACGGATCCCGCCGGCCGAAGATACCCCTGCTCGGCGACGGGCAGGCGACGCCAAACATCACCAACCAGAGCCTGGGCGGAAACTGAGGCGATAAAGAAACCGGCCCGGCTGGCCCAACTGGGTAGCAGATCAGGGCGTTCCCAGCGCCGGGAACGCCCTCAACTGCTACCCAGTTGGGCGGGGCCGGAAAGCGGGGAAACAGAAAGAGGGCCTCCCCTGGGGGAGACCCTCTTTCTGTTTTGGTCGGGATGACAGGATTTGAACCTGCGACCTCTTCGTCCCGAACGAAGCGCGCTACCAAGCTGCGCTACATCCCGATCCGTTGCTGCGAAAGCAACTGAACAAGGATATCCGATACCTGGCCAACATGTGAAATCGAGTCCCGGAAGGCCCGCCCGGGCTCAGACCAGCGAGTCCTTCCAGGCGCTGTGCAGCCGGGCGAAGCGGCCGTTGCCGCCGATCAGTTCTTCGGGTGTTCCGTCCTCCACCACCTGTCCGTCGTGGACCACGAGCACCCTGTCCGCGGTTTCCACCGTGGACAGCCGGTGGGCGATGATCAGCGCCGTGCGGGCTGTTCCGCGGGGCACTCGGCCACCGGACGTTCCGGTGCCGGACGGGCCGTTGCCGTCTATGCCGCGCAGCAGCCCGGCGAGACCGCTCTGCACGAGCCGCTCAGAGGGGATGTCCAGCGAGGACGTTGCCTCATCCAGGATCAGGACCGCCGGCCGGGCGAGGAACGCGCGCGCAAAGCTGATCAGCTGGCGCTGGCCCGACGAAACGCGGCCGCCACGCTTGTTGACGTCGGTGTCGTACCCCTCGGGGAGCTCCATGATGAACTCGTGCGCACCCACGGCCTTCGCTGCCGCCTCGATCTCCTCCCGCGGGGCGTCCGGCCTGCCCAAGGCGATGTTGTCCGCCACGGAACCGCTGAACAGGAAGGCCTCCTGGGTGACCATCACGATGTTCCGCCGCAGGTCCGCGGTGGCCAGCTGCCGGATGTCCACGCCGTCGAGCATCACCGCGCCGGCGGACACGTCGTAGAAGCGGGCAATCAGCTTGGCCAGCGTGGACTTGCCGGCCCCCGTCTGGCCCACCAGCGCCACGGTCTGGCCCGCGGGGATGGTGAGGTTCAGTGCGGGGATGACGAGCGGGCCGCTGCCGTAGCGGAACTCGACGTCCCGGAATTCGAGGGCGCCGCGCGCGTCGACGAGTTCCACCGCGTTCCGCGGCGGGCGCACCGTGGGGACCTCCTCGAGCAGGCCGGAGACCTTCTCCAGCGCAGCCTGTGCGCTCTGGAAGGAGTTGTAGAACATGGCCATCTGGTCCACGGGCTGGAAGAAGCGCTTCGTGGAGAGCATCAGGGCCAGCAGCACACCCACGGCCAGGTCGCCGGTCAGCACCCGGAAGCCGCCGGACAGCAGCACGGCGGCGACACAGACGTTGCCGATCAGCACCAGGCCAGGCTGGAAGACGCCGTTCAGGTTGATGGAGCGGACGGTCGCCTGCCGGTAGTCCTCGGCCAGCTCGCCATAGCGGCCCGCGTTCTCGCGCTCCTTGCGGAAGGCCTTGACCGCCCGGATGCCGGTCATGGTTTCGATGAAGTGCACGATGAGCCGGGCTGACACCACCCGGGACTGGCGGAAGGCGATCTGCGAGTGCTTCTGGTACCAGCGGGCCAGGAGGAACATGGGCACAGCCGCGGCCAGGACCACCAGTCCGCTGCGCCAGTCGAGGGCGAAGACGGTGACGGCGGTGAACGCCATGAACAGGGCGCCCGAGGCGAGCGAGCTGACTCCTGAATCCAGAAGCTCCCGCAGCGCTTCGAGGTCCGAGGTCTGCCGGGCGATGATCCGGCCCGAGGTGTACTTTTCGTGGAATTCGAGGCTGAGCCGCTGGGTGTGGCGGAATACCCACAGCCGCAGGTCCAGCAGCATAGCCTGGCTGAGCCCCGCCGTCGAGGTCACGTAGAGCGCGGTCAGGCCGGCCGCCGCCACTGCTGTGACGAGGTAGCCGACGCCGGTCAGCACCAGAGGGAGGCTGTTGCCCGCGCGGAGGGCGGGCAGCGCGTGGTCGATGCCGAACGCGATCAGCGCCGGGCCGGCCACCCGGGCCGCCTGCGACAGGACCACCGTGGCGATGGTGAGCCAGAACCGCAGCCGCACCGGACGGATCAGCGAGCCCAGCAAGGCGAGTGACCGGCGTCGTACTGCTTTGCTGTCGCTCCTGCTCAGGTTGGCGTTGTCCTCGTTGGCAGTGCCGAATGCCGTGGTACTCACCGGCTGACCTCCTCTGCGTCGTCGAGGGCCGACAGCTCGGAGTCCAGGTCGCGCGGCTCCGTTTCCAGGCTTGCGATCACGTAACGGTAGTGGCTGTTCCCGGCCAGCAGTTCGGTATGGGTTCCGACGGCGGCGATGCGGCCGTCCTCCAGCAGCGCCACCCTGTCGGCCAGGGCAACGGTGGACGGCCGGTGGGCGACGATGAGCGTGGAGGTGCCGGCCAGCACCTCCCGCAGCCGGTTTTCCACGAGCTCCTCGGTGTTCACGTCCAGTGCGGACAGCGGATCGTCCAGGACCAGCACGGAGGGCCGCGCAGCGATGGCCCGCGCCAGGGCGAGGCGCTGGCGCTGCCCGCCGGACAGGCTGAGGCCCTCCTCGCCGATGAGGGTGTCCAGGCCCTCGGGCAGCGAATAGGCGAAGTGCGCCTGCGCCGTGTCCAGGGCCTCGGCCAGGATTTCCTCCCGGGTTTCGGTGCCAGCGTCCTGGACACCGAGCAGCACGTTGTCGCGCACCGAGCTGGAAAAGAGGGTGGTGTCTTCGAAGGCCACAGCCACGAGGGTACGGAGCTCCTCGACGCTGAACTCCCGCAGGTCCACGCCGTCGAGCTCGATGGAACCCGAAGTGACGTCGTAGAGCCGGGGCACCAGCTGCAGCAGTGCGCTCTTGCCGCTGCCGGTGATGCCCACCAGCGCCATGGTCTCGCCCGGACAGATGTCCAGCCGGACGTCCTTCAGGACGGGCTTGTCCGGGGCGTCGTCGAACGCGAACGTCACGTTGTTGAAGCTCAGCGCGCCTTTGACGTCGGCCGGGCGCCGGGGTTCCGGTGCGCTGGTGATGGTGTTTTGTGAGTCCATGACCTCGAAGTGCCGGTCCAGCGCCGTTTTCGCCGTCAGCGCCATGGCCAGCAGCATGCCGGAGAATTCCACGGGCGCGGCGATGACCGCGGCGGTGGCGAAGAAGGCCACGAGGGAGCCGATGCTGAGCTGGCCGCCGGCGGCCAGCAGAATGCCCGTGACCAGCCCCGCACCCAGCGCCAGCTCGGGCAGGAGCGTCACCACCATGCTGAAAACGGCCTGGTGCCTGGCCTTGGCAATCTCCGTCTGGCGCAGTTCCTCGGCCTGGCCGTTAAAGGTTTCCAGTGCTTCGCGGCTGCGGCCGAAGGCCTTCAGCACGCGGATGCCGTGGACGGATTCTTCAACGGTGGTGGCAAGGTCGCCGGCCTGGTCCTGGCTGCGCCGGGCAACCTTGCTGAATCGGGTCCGGAAACGGAAGCCGTAGACCATCACCGGCCCCGCGGCGGCCAGGAAGATCAGGGCCAGCTGCCAGCTCATGGTGAACATGACGACGACGCCGATCACCACCGTCAGTGTGGTCACCACCAGCATGATGGCCCCGAACGCCATCCAGCGCCGGATGAAGTTAAGGTCAGTCATGGCACGGGAGAGCAGTTGGCCCGAGCCCCAGCGGTCGTGGAAGGCGACGGGGAGGTCCTGGAGGTGGCCGTAGAGCGAGACCCGCATCCGGGTCTCTACGGTGGTGGCCGGGTTGATCACGAAGGTGCGGCGCAGCGCAACCAGCAGGGCTTCGGCGACGCCCAGGGCCAGGATCAGCGCCGCGGAGCTCCAGACGGCGTCCGAGGTTGCCCCGGGCCGGAGGGAATCGTTGATGAGCACGCGCAGGACCTGCGGGATGGCCAGGGCAACGACGCTGGCCAGGAGCGCGGACAGCAGGCCTGCCACCAGCCGCGGCAGAACCGGCTTCACATGCGGATAGAGACGGCTGACGGATCGAAAAAATGAACTCTGCTTGGCCATGCCCGCTTCTTGAACGTGATGTAGTTTCCCGTAGCAACTACCCTATGCCATGGCTGGCACCCTTCACAGGTGGGAGGTCACCGGAGGACCAACAGCCCCCGCCGGCGACAGCCGGCGGGATAGCGGCGGGCGGGACGTCAGGCGCGCGGGGTGAGCGTCAGCAGGACGGCCTCGGGCCTGCAGGCGATGCGGACCGGCGCAAAGCGCGAGGTGCCGATCCCGCCCGAGACGTTGACCGGCGTCGTGCTTCCGTTGCTGCTCCAGTCGTTGAGGCCCTTGGCCCGCCAGGTGGGGATGTCGCAGTTGGCGACGACGGCGCCGTACCCCGGGATGCACAGCTGGCCGCCGTGCGTGTGGCCGGCCAGAAGAAGGTCCGCGCCGTCCTCGGTGAAGTGGTCCAGGACCCGCTGGTAGGGGGCATGGATGACGGCGATGCGCAGGTGGTCCTTGGCGTTCTGGCCCCGGGTGCCGCGCGGCCAGCCGGCGTAGCGTTCGCGGTTGAGGTGCGGATCATCCACGCCCGAGAAATCGAACCGCATGCCGTTCAGGACCACGGACTGGTGCCGGTTGGTCAGGTCAATCCAGCCGGCCATGCCGAAGCCGGAACGCAGGCGGGGCCAGTCAAGCTCCTGGGTGTCGCGGCGTGCCTTGGAGGGCCCCATCAGATAGGCGGCCGGGTTCTTCAGCTTGGGGGCGTAGTAGTCGTTGGAGCCCGGAACAAACACGCCCGGGAATTCCAGGAGCGGCGCCAGCGCGTGGAGCAGCGGGTCCACGGCCTTGGGGTGGCTGAGGTTGTCACCCGTGTTCACCACCAGGTCCGGCCTGAGCGCCGCCAGCGACTGCAGCCACTCGGCCTTGGCCTTCTGACCCGGTACGAAGTGGATATCGCTCAGGTGCAGGATCCGGAACGGTGCCCTGCCTGCTGGGAGGACCGGGACGGTCTCCTCGCGGAGGACGAACTGGTTCTTCTCCCACAGCCCGTAGGCCGTGGCGGCGAGGGCGGCCGCCGTCCCCGCGGCTGCGGTGACGGCAAAGCCGCGCCCGATGCTACGGACGCGGCTTGCCACGCGTGAAAGGTCAGCCACGGTCAGCCGTTCCCCTTATTGCCGTTGCCGTTTCCGTTATTACCGCTGTTGTTATTGCTGTTGCCCCCGGTGCTTCCGCCGGTGTTGCCACCGGTGTTGGCGCCGTTGTTCCCGCCGGTGTCTCCTCCGGTCGAGGGATTGTTCGGGACCGTGGGCTCGAACTGGGGGGTGCCGTAAAGCAGGTTCGACGGCGGTTCCGGGAAGGGTTCCGTGCCGTAGCCCGGCGCAATCTGGGACATGAAGTTGGAGAACATCGGCCCGGCGATCATGTAGCCGTCGATGCCGGTGTAGAACTTCCCGTTGATGGTCACGTTCTGGCCGGCGCGCTGCTGGCTGCCGAGCGGGTCACCGAACCACGCCGCCGTCGCGAGGCCCGTGGTGTGTCCGACGACCCAGGTGGAGCCGTTGTTGTTGGAGGTACCGGTCTTGGCCGCGATGGGGAAGTTGGTCTGCGTGGAGATCCGCGGCTCGATCAGTGAGCCGGAGCCCTCGTTCAGGACCTTCTGCAGTGCGTAGTTCACGCCGCGCGCCACCTCGGGCTTAAGGGCGTCCCGGCAGGCCGGGGACTGCGCCGGCAGCTGTGCGCCGGTCTGGTCTGTCACCGAGGTGATGGCGATCGGGGCACAGTACTTGCCGTCGTTGGAGAACGTGGCAAAGGCGCTGGCCATGGTCAGAGGGGCTGTCTGCCGCGAACCCAGCAGGTTACCGATGGTGGTCATGGTGATCTTGGGGTTCGGATCCACCACCGCGTTGGTCTCCTTGTCGCGGATGGGCAGGCCTTCGTGCAGCCCGACGGCGTCCACGACCTTCTGGATACCGCACAGGTCAAGCTGCGCAGCCGAGGCGAACGTTGCGGTGTTGATGGAGTTCTTGAGGCCGTCCAGCACGGTCATGGGGCGGTAGTAATTCTCTTCGGCGTTCTGCAGGTCCTCGGTGCCGTTCGTGCTGTCATACCAGCCCACCGTTGGAGTGGAACAGGTGTTCTGCCACGGGAAGTCCTGCGGGTACCGGCGCTGGGCGGCATTGACGATGGTGTTCATCGACTTGCCTTCATTCAGCCACTCGGCAAAGGTGAACGGCTTCATGGTGGAGCCGGGCTGCGCGCCGCCGAGGCCGTTCAGGTCATTGCCCTGGTCGTCATACTGGTCCACGCTGAAGTTGATCTGGGAATCGAATTTGCCCTTGCCCGCAAACCATGAGGTGTTCTGGGCCATGTTGGTGATCTTGCCCGTACCCGGTTCAACGGACACCAGCGCAGCGCCCCACTTGTCCGGGTTCGAGCCGGCTGCAGAGTTCACCTGGTCCTGCGCCGCTTTCTGCGCCTTCGGGTCCAGGGTGGTCTTGATGGTCAGACCGCCGCGGAACACCTTCTTCTCGCGCTCGGTCGCATCTGCACCGTAGGCCGGGTTGTTCAGCAGGAGGTGCAGCACGTAGTCGCAGAAGTACGGGGCGGTGGGCGAGTAGGCGCAGCCCTGACGCGCCGGGGTCACCTTCGGTGTCACAGGGGCGGCAACTGCGGCGGTGTACTGGGCCTTGGTGATCTTGTTGTGGGTGAGCATGGCGCTCAGCACCAGGTCCCGGCGCTTCTTCGCGTTGTCCGGGTTGGTGATCGGGTCGAAGGCCGACGGGCTGTTCACGAGTCCGGCAAGCAGCGCGGCCTGGGGGAGCGTCAGGTTCTTCGCGGTGGTGCTGAAGAAGAACTTGGAGGCGGCCTCAATACCGTACGCGTCACGGTTGAAGAAGACGATGTTCAGGTAGCCCTCAAGGATCTGCTCCTTGGTGAATTTCTTCTCCAGTGCGATCGCGAGCTTCATTTCGCGGAGCTTGTCTCCGACGCCCTTGTTGACACCGTTGAGCTTGACCTCATCGGAGTTGCCCGATGCTTCAAGGTTGGCGTTGAGGACGTTGTTGACGTACTGCTGCGTGATGGTGGACGCACCCTGCTTGTTGCCGCGGGCCGTGGCCACCAGGGCGCGGAGGATGCCGGTGGTGTCCACGCCGCCGTGCTCGTAGAACCGGCTGTCCTCAATGGAGATCACCGCGTCCTTCATGAACGGGGAGATCTGGTCCAGCGGAACGCGGGTGCGGTTCTCCGCGTACAGGTTGGCGATCACGCTCCCGTCCGCGGCCAGGACCTTGGTGGACTGGCTGGGCGGGTCCACCTGGAGTTCAGCGGGCAGGGTGTCAAAGAATTCGATCGAGCCGCTGGCTGTGCTGCCCGAAACGGCGGCTGCAGGAACCAGCAGGCCGGCCACGAGGACACCACAAATAGCGCTCACGCCAAGGAAGCCAAGAATTTTTCCGAGGGTGGTGGCCGTGTCGAATATGGGGTTCTTACGAGTCGCCATGTTCTCCAGTTTACCGGCAACGATTAGGCTTTATTTCATGACCAAATGGGAGTACGCCACGATTCCGCTCATCATCCACGCCACGAAGCAGATTCTGGACCAGTGGGGAGACGACGGCTGGGAGCTTGTTCAGGTAGTCCCCGGACCCGACGGCAACGGCCTTGTCGCCTACCTTAAGAGGGAGAAGCAGTAGCATGACCACCCCCCAGGAAACCGCTTCCAGCGCTGATCTGGCGCCATCGTCCGCCGTCGAGCAGCGTCTCGCCGAGCTCGGACTGACCCTCCCGGAAGTTGCCGCGCCCGTCGCCGCCTACGTGCCGGCCGTAGTCTCCGGCAACCACGTTTACACGTCCGGACAGCTGCCGTTTATTAACGGCAAACTCGAAGCTACGGGCAAGGTGTCCGCCGGCACCGAGGGAACCTCGGACGAGCCGACTGTGTCCCCGGAAGACGCCAAGGCCTACGCCGCCGTCTGTGCCGTGAACGCCCTGGCCGCCGTGAAGAGCGTCATCGGTGACCTCGACCGCATCACGCGCATTGTGAAGGTTGTGGGCTTCGTCTCTTCCGATCCTTCCTTTACCGGCCAGCCCGGCGTCATCAACGGCGCGTCTGAGCTCCTGGGCCGGGTCTTCGGTGACGCGGGCCAGCACGCACGCTCCGCCGTCGGCGTTTCAGTCCTGCCCCTCGACTCTCCCGTGGAAGTCGAACTGATCGCCGAATTCAGCTAGGGAGCAGTCGGTTCCCTTGCCTCACCTAGCACGCCGGCTGTTTGTTCTTCCCCCCGATTTTGAAGGGGCTGCACGTAGCTGGCTCGAACACGGCGAACGGACTCCGCGCGCACCCCGTTTCGCCTCGTCAGTGGTGCTTCTCCGGGATTCACCCACCGGCCTGGAAACATGGCTCGGTTACCGTCCCGGGGAGTCACCGCTGGGCGTCGTTGCCTTTCCGGGCGGCTCCCTGGATGCGTCCGACGACGACGCCGTCGGCTGGCTGGGGCCTTCGCCCCAGCATTGGGCGGAACAGATGGGAACGGACGACGTCGGACTGGCGCGCCGCCACGTGGTGGGCGCCGTCCGCGAGCTGTTCGAGGAGACCGGCGTGCTGCTGGCCGGCCCGGATCTTTCCTCCACCGTGGAGGCAACATCCACCGCCGAGTGGATGAAGGCCCGGGAAGCGGTGGCGTCGCAGGAAAAGTCGTTCACGGCGGAGCTGGCCAAGCGCGGCCTGTCCCTTCGGACCGACCTGCTGAAGCCGCTCGTAAACTGGCTCAGCCCGGACTTCGCGCACCGGCGCTTCAACACCCGGTATTTCGCCGCCACCGTCCCCATGAACCAGCAGCCCTCCATCCTGGCGAGCAAGGGTGTCTGGGGACGGTGGGTGTGCGCCACCAAGGTTGTTGCCGAACGTGACACCACCGCCCTGGGTGACGAGTTGGGCCAGGAGAACACCGTTGGCCTCACCCTCGGGCAGCTCATGGTTCCCGGCTCCGAGATCATGCTGGAGAAGATGGCGAAAGCCAACGGCTGCATCGCCTACCTCAGCTACAAGCGCACCCCGCACGTCTACCAGCCTCGCCTCGTCGAGGAAGACGGCACGCTCATGCTTGAGGTCGAGGCAGCAAAGACGGTAGCCGGAGAGCCCCAGCGGGAACGCTGAACCTTCGCCGTCTCTTATGGTTCCGTCCGCTTGGGTTGCGTTCGCTTTGGTCACCTTCACCGGGCGGCGGCCCTTCGCCGTCGCTTAGACACGGGTCATAAGGGCCCTGCGGTCGCTGAGCGCCCTCCGGACCCCGATGCCCCGCGATGCGCTCCTACCCGAAGGCCCGCAGCACGGCTCGTGCGTATCTCCCCCAACGCTTCCTCAGATCCCGTCGCCTTTTCCCCGACGCTTCCTCAGGTCCCGTCGCCTTTTCCCCGACGCTTCCTCAGGTCCCGTCGGGTTTTGGCCGCCTTCCGCCGGGGGTGAGTTAAAAAACGAAAGGCCGCCCCGAGATGAACGAGGCGGCCCCTGCAGGGCGGATTAGCGCGAGCGCTGGCGGAGGCGCTGCATGTCCAAGATCACGACGGCGCGGGCCTCGAGGCGGAGCCAGCCGCGCTGGACGAACTCGGCGAGAGCCTTGTTGACGGTTTCACGGGAGGCGCCGACCAGTTGGGCCAGTTCCTCCTGGGTGAGCTCGTGTGCCACGAGAACGCCGTCCGTGGCGGGACGGCCGAAGCGGTCGGCGAGGTCCAGGAGGGCCTTGGCCACGCGGCCGGGCACGTCGGAGAAGACCAGGTCGGAGAGGGAGTCGTTGGTGCGGCGGAGGCGGCGGGCCAGTGCCTGCAGCAGTTGGGCAGAGACCTCGGGGCGGGTCCGCAGCAGGGAGTTCAGGCTTTCGTTCTTGAGGCCGGCCAGGCGGGTTTCCGACACGGCCGTGGCCGTGGCGGTGCGGGGGCTCGGGTCGAACAGGGCCATCTCGCCGAAGAGCTCACCCGGGCCAAGGATGGCCAGCAGGGATTCGCGGCCGTCGGGGGAGGTGCGGCCGAGCTTCACCTTGCCGGAGACAATGAAGTAAAGCTGGTCACCCTGGTCGCCTTCGCGGAAGACGGATGCGCCGCGGGACAGGTCGACCTCGGTCAGTTCGTCCGTGAGCAGGCGGAACGCGTCGTCGTCCAGCGTTGCGAAAAGGGGTGCGCGGCGCAATACCTCGATGTCCATGAATTCTCCTGAGTAAAAGTGTCGTCTGGGGCGCTTGTGCCATTGTTTCAGAATTTTCAACGTTCTGTGACGTACTTGGCAGCTGAAACGCCCTAAAAGACGCCGCGAGACCGGCGCAGGCTCCGCGCATCCACGGCAAATTGTCAGACTTGGCCAGTAGAATCGGGGCTCAGCTGCTTGTGAGGAGACCCGGTGTTTGGCCTGACCGTTCTGGACCTTGCGTTGATTCTCACGCTTTTGTCCTATCTGATCTACGGCCTGCGCAACGGCTTTCTGGTGACCGTGGGCGGCCTCGCCGGCTTCGCGGCTGGCGCAGTGGCCGCTTTCCTCTCCGTTCCGCTGGTCAGCGACTTCGTAAAGGACAGCGGGTGGCGCCTGACCGCCATCATCGGCACTGCCGTCCTGCTGGTGGTCCTGGGAAACGCCCTTGGCACCATGATCGGGCGCAGTATCCGCAGCGCCGTCCGCATGCAGCCGCTCCGGGCCATGGACAGAATCATCGGCGGGGCCGTGAACCTGATCGTGTCCGCGCTGGTTATGTCCATGCTGGCGTTCAGCATCAGCGCACTCGGCGTGCCCTTCGTGTCGCAGCAGCTGGCCGAGTCGAAAGTGATCCGTTTCATAGACGGACTGACGCCCAATCCCGTCAAAACCGCCATGGCGCAGCTGCGCTCGGCCGTCATCGGCGACGGCATCCCCACGCTCATCGAGGGTATCGGGCAGGACCAGCAGGTCCCGGTTCCGAACGCCAGCACGGATACCCCGGCGCTGAACAGGGCAGCCGGTTCGGTCCTGAAGATTGCCGGGACCGCCTTCCAGTGCGGGCAGAACCAGACCGGAACGGGCTTTGTGGTGTCGCCGGGACGCGTGGTGACCAACGCTCACGTGGTGGCAGGTGTGTCGCAGCCCGTGGTGGAAGTCCCCGGCGGAGGAGCCATGCCCGGCAGGGTGGTGTATTTCGACAGCAAGCGCGACCTTGCGGTCCTGGCGGTGGACGGGCTGTCCACCGCGGCATTGCCGCTGAGCTCCGATTTGCCCGCGGGAACCGCCGCCGCCTTTGCCGGCTACCCGCACGGCGGCCCGTACCAGTCCAAGCCAGCCACGGTGCAGGGCATTTCCACGGTGCTGGTACCGGACATCTATGGCAACAACCCCGTTCCGGACGAAGTGTACAAACTGGCAGGCGACGTCCAGCCCGGCAACTCGGGCGGGCCGCTGCTCACCACCAACGGAGAGGTGGCGGGCGTCATCTTCGCGAAGACCACGTCCAACGCCGCCCTGGGCTTCGCAATCCCGATGATCGACCTCCGGCCGGTGGCGGCAGAGGCGCCGGGCCTGTCCAGCCCGGTGTCGTCGGGGCAGTGCATTCAGCAGTAGGGGCATTCAGCAGTAGGGGCATCCAGCAATAAGTGCATCCGGCAACCGGCATCCAACAAAAGGATCAGCCGGTCAGAGCCAGTCCAGGCTCTGACCGTGCGGGCCGGTGATGGCCACCGGCTGGCCGTCGTGCAGCAGCAGGAAGTTACCGCCAAGGCGGCCGGGGTCCATCTCCGGGACAACCGCAGAGCCGTCCTCCTGGATGATCACCGTCTCGCCCTCGTTGGACAGCCAGTGGCAACCCCGATCAAGCGCCAGGTCCTGTACGGTGGCCCGAAACCTGGCACGCCCGTCAGCGCTGACGTAACCCATGACGGCGCTGTGGAACACCACCAGCGCGGCGTCGGCAGGTGCCCTGGCGGCCAGCGGCGGCAGCTGATCGTTCAGGTCGCCGGCCACGAGCAACGGCGGATCTTGGCGCGCAACGGCGATGGCCCGGCGCAGCCGCTCGCGGCGGAACTCCTGCTCCGGCCAGATCAGCGCCTCAAGCCAGGCGACGTCGTCGGGATTGCGTACATCCAGGGGGTTCAGATCAATTCCGGCCCGCCACACCACTTCGGGGAGGCTGCCGGGCAGGGGAACCGGACCGGCTGTCCGGCAGCGGAGGACCGGGGGCTCCCCGGGTCCGGCCGGCGGTTCGCCGGACGCGGCGGGAGCCAACCGCGTGACTGTTGCGCCGTCGTCGAACTCGTAGCTGTAGTGGTCCGGGAACAGGGCGAGCCCCGCGGAGGCGCCCACCTCGATCAGGGCGAGCGGCCTGCCCTCCGCGGCGGCGATGGCCGCGAGCGAGGGCAGCAAGGTGGCGCAGCGGCCCACCTCGTTGGTCTGGGTGGCGCGGGACAGAACGATGCGCGAGATCTCATCCCAGTGCCCGTCCAGGAACGTCCGGAACTCCGCGTACGGGGCCACCGCGGCGCCGAGGAAGCGGGCGGCAGCCAGCATCAGCAGCGGCTGGCGCTTGTTGTACGGCCACTCGTCGATCCGGGCAATCAGCCGGGGATCGTCGGCGATGTGCAGCGACCAGTCGGCGTAGCAGGGCGAGGAACCGGGGGCATCAACCGTGCCGAAGTGCCGGTACCACTCTGCGGTGCCGGAGCCAGAAGCGGACCCCGCCGCCGGCATGGTCAGGCCTTGCCGGCATTCAGGTCGGCGAGGAATTCCACGGCGAACCGGTACCCCAGAATCCCGGCACCGGCGATCACGGCCTTGCTGATGTCCGAGAGGTAGGAGTGGTGGCGGAATTCCTCGCGCGCGTGCACGTTGGTGATGTGGACCTCAACCGCGGGAATCTGCACCGCGGAGATGGCGTCCCGGATGGCCACCGAGGTGTGGGTGTAGGCCCCCGCGTTCAGTACGATGCCGATGGCCTTGCCCCGGGCCGCGTGGATGGCGTCCACCAGGGCGCCTTCATGGTTGGACTGGAAGCACTCGACGTCCAGCCCGTGCGCGGCGGCGGCGTCCTTGGCGAGCTGTTCGACGTCCGCAAGGGTGGCCGTGCCGTACTTCTCCGGCTCGCGGGTGCCGAGGAGGTTCAGGTTGGGGCCGTTGAGGACAAGGATGGTGCCGCGGCCGGCTTCGGTGGCGGAGGGGGCTTCAGTCATGACTGCAAATCTATCGCGTCGGGTTGCCGGTCTTCGATGGGACGGGTTTCGTTACGGCCTCCGCTTGTTCTGACACTGAATGTTCGACGGCGGGACGCCCGGTCGGGCGGCCGGCTCGGCTTTCGGCGGGGCTTAAGTGTTCGTTCGCGCTCACCGGCGGGGCTTAAGTGTTCGTTCGCGCTCAGTCTGCAACGCAAGGGGCACCGGCCCGGGCGGCGTATCGCCCCGGCCAGCGCCCCTTGGCTTTGCGTCCTAGAGCGCCGTGACCTTCAGCACCAAAGCGTGCTCCGGGTTGAGGCTGGGCATCGGCAGCCCGACCTCGGCCAGGAAACGGCCGCTGGCTTCCGCGCCGGAAGCCAGCCAGGCCGGCGGCTGGATCTGGGTGAACGTGTGGGCGTAGTCCGCGTCTCCCGGGGCCGGGAAGATGGCCTCCACCCGGTAGCGGCGCGACGCCTCCAGCCCGGGCAGGGCTACGCGTCCCAGCAGCTCGGCGAACGAGGTGCGCATGCTCACCACGGCGAACAGCGCCGCAGTCGTGCCGGAGGCAACGGAAGCAACGGAAGCACCGGAACCGGCAGCACCAGCCACCACGCCGTGCAGCATGAGCGAGTCGTCGGGCACATCGGCCCGGACCATCCGGCCGCTGTGGATCAGCCCGCGGTGCTCCTTGTACAGGGCGATGAACCGCTTCAACTCCTCGCGCTCGGCGCCCTGCACCTCCCGGACGTCCCATTCCATCCCGAAATGGCCGAACAGTGCCGTGATTGCGCGGAAGGACAGGTCGTGGGTGCGGGCGGTGGTGTGTGACGTCGTGGGGCCGATGTGGCCGCCCACGAGTTCGGGCGGAACCACGACGCCGGTCCAACGCTGGATGGTCTGCCGTTCCAGGGCGTCGTTGCAGTCTGAAGCCCAGATGCGGTCCGTGTGCTCCAGAATGCCCAGGTCCACGCGTGCCCCGCCGGAGGAGCAGCTCTCAATCTCGACGCCGGGATGCGCCTTCCGCAGCTCGCCGAACAGGCGGTACGCGGCGAGAGTCTGTCCGTGCACGGAAGGGCGCCCGGCGTGCCCGTGTTCGGTGAGGTCGCGGTTCTGGTCCCACTTCAGGTAGCTGATCCTGTTGTCGCGCAGGAGCGCGTCAATCCGGTCAAAGACGTACTGCCAAGCCTCCGGATTGACCAGGTCGATCACGTGCTGGTGGCGCCAGGTCAGGGGAAGCCGGCCGCCGTCCTTGTGGGAAACCGCCGCCGGGCCCACAATCCAGTCCGGGTGCGCCCGTGCCACGTCCGAATTGAGGTTGATCATCTCCGGTTCCACCCACAGGCCGAACTCCATGCCCCGGGAGGTGACGGCGTCGATGAGCGGCGTCAGCCCGTCCGGCCACATCGTCTCGTCCACGAACCAGTCACCCAGCCCGGCGGTGTCGTCGCGGCGGCCGCGGAACCAGCCGTCGTCCAGGACGAAGCGCTCCACGCCGAGGTCGGCGGCCGAGTCGGCGAGTTCGATCAGGGTGTCCAGGTTGTGGTCAAAGTAGACGGCCTCCCAGGTGTTGAGGACCACGGGCCGCGGCTTTCCGCCGCCCGCCGCGGGGAGCACGTGGTGCGGACGCGAACGGAACCAGCTGTAGAACGCCTCGCTGATGCCGTCCAGGCCGCGGTCCGAGTACGCGGCGAAGAGCTTGGGCGTGGTGTAGCTGGCGCCGGGCTCCAGGACCACCTCGGCCGGGCCCAGCAGTTCGGAGCCGCCGATCATGGTTCGCCCGTTTGCGAGGGCATCCGCAAACTGTTCGTGGTTGCCGCTCCATGCCAGGTGGGTGGCCCAGACCCGGCCGCGGCGGTTGCCGAAGCCGGCCGTCCCGGCCGCGAACAGCAGCGAGGAGTCGTGTCCGGTCCGGCCGTGCCGGCCGGTGCGCACCCAGGTGCCCTGCTGGATGGGGCGGCGCTGGGGGTGCCGTTCCCGGCACCAGCGCCCGGTCAGGTCGAGAAGTTCGACGGCGTCCGGAGCCACCGGGAGGACAGTGGCCAGTTCGTCGAGCTGGAACGGCGTGGTTCCGGTGTTCGTGACAGCGTGGTGCAGTTCCAGCAGGCCGCCTTCGTGGAGGGCAAGCGTGGATTCGACAGTGACGCCGGCGTCGGCATCGTGCTGAACGATGGCGGCGGCGTTGCCGTTGACTGTGGCGCGTACGGTGCGCAGGCGAACGGAGAAGTCGAGTCCGGAGACGCCGTCGGCAATCCGATGGCCGCGCAGGGCGGCCCGCCCGCGCCAGCCGGAGGACGCCTGGGGGAGCAGCCCGGTCGGGACGTTCACGTCGACGGCGGAGTTGGTGATGGTTTCCGTGAGTATGGACAGGTCAGGGAGTTCGCTGCCAAGGTCGGCACCCCAGTGGATGACCTCGGCCTCCCCGCTGTTGAAGCTGATCACCAGGCTGGTGCCGGCGGAACGGAGGTGCAGGGGATCCATAGGTGGGTCTCTTTCGTGATGAGCAGAATGGTATGGGAGGTGTTGCGGGGCCGGGCGCGGTGTGCGCTGTTCCGGCCCCGCAGGTGTGGTGCTGTGTGGATGCCTGGACTTTGATTTTCGCCCAGTTGGCCCGCTACTTGAAGAGGTCGTTCACCTGGTTGTTGGCGTCGGTCAGGGAGCTGGCCGGCTTCTTGCCGGAGAGCACCGCATCCATGGCCGGCTTCATGATGCCGTCCACCTTCGCGGCCTTGTCCGCGATGGGGAAGAGGAACGTGGTGCCGTCCTTGACGTGGGTGGTGAAGGCCGACACATCGATGCCCTTGGCCTTGAACGCCTGGGCCGCTTTTTCGGAGGAACTGGTGATGGCCGGGAACACCACGGCCTTGGATGCTACGACGTCCTGGCAGGCGGCGGAACCGAGGTATTCAACCCATTTGACGGACGCTGCAGGGTTCTTGGTGCCTGCCCAGACGGAGTCGGCCAGGCCGTTGAACATGCTGGCACGCTTGCCGTCGGGGCCTTTGGGGGTGGGGGCAAACGCAGTATCCACGCCCTTGTAGCTCTTGTACTGGCCGATCAGCCAGTCACCTGTGGTGTTGATCGCGGCCTTGCCGGCGCCGAAGTTGTCAGCGAGGCTGGCGCCCACCGTGGTTTCCAGCTTGGGCATGTAGCCCTTCGCGATCAGGCCGGCCCACCAGGCGATGGTCTCCTGGAACTTGGGGTCGTCGTAGTTGAACTTGGTGCCCCAGGGGTTCTTGTCCGTGTGGGTCCAGCCTGTGGTGGCGCTGAGGAAGCTCCATTCGGTCTGGCCCTGGCCGGAGCCGCTGCCTGCAAGGCCCAGCCCGTAGACGGCGACGTTGTTCTTGTCGAAGCCGGCTTCGTCGCCCCGCTTGCCGTTTTTGTCCACGGTCAGGTGGGCGATGGCCTTCTCGTAGCTGCCGCCGTCCTTCGGGTTCCAGTCAAGGTTGGCCATCTGTTCGGCGCTGATGCCGGCGGAGTCCGTCAGGGCCTTGTTGTAGAACAGGCCCACGGTGTCCCAGTCCTTGGGCAGGCCGTAACGCTTGCCGTCCTGGCCGACCCAGAGTTCGGGCAGGCCCTTGGTGTAGCTGTCCAGCTTGACGCCGTCCTTGGCCACGGCATCATCGAGGGAGAGCAGCTGCTTCTTGGCGGCGTACTCGGGGTACTTCGAAAGGTGGTTGGTGAAGACGTCAGGGGCCGTGCCGGCGACGAAGCCGTTGGTCAGCGTGGTCCAGTAGTCGTCCCAGCCGCGCTGGGTGATCTTGACCTTGATGTCCGGGTTGGCCTTGGTGAAGTCCGTGGCGCACTGCTGGTAGGCGGGGAGCTGGTTGGCGTCCCACAGCCAGTAGTTGATTTCGCCCTTGGCCTCGCTGGAGGCAGGGCTGCCTCCGCCACAGGCGGAGAGGGACAGTGCGATTGCCGCGGCGGCAGCTGCGACGCCGATGGTTTTCTTCATGATGGACCTTTCGAGGGTATTGCGGGGGAGGCAAGGGGTTACTTGATTCCGGAGAAGCCGATGGAGTTGACGACCTTCTTGCCGAAGGCGATGAACAGCAGGAGGACGGGGAGTGCGGCCACCAGGGTGGCGGCCATCAGCCCGGTCCAGTCCGGGGCGCCCTGCGGGGACTGGGACTTGAAGACGCCCAGGCCCACGGTGAGCACGCGGACGCTTTCGTCCTGGCCCACCAGGAGCGGCCAGAAGTATTCGTTCCACTGGCCGATGAAGGTCAGCAGGGCCAGGGTGGCCAGGGGTGCCGCGGCGTTCGGCAGGACGATCTGGAAGAAGATCCTCAGGTGCTTCGCGCCGTCGAGCATGGCGGCTTCCTCCACTTCCCTGGACATGCTGAGGAAGAACTGGCGCAGGAAGAAGATGGCGAACGGGGTCATGAACAGGAACGGCAGGGTCATGCCGGCGAACGTGTTGAGCAGACCCAGGTTCTTGATCATCAGGAAGTTGGGCAGCGCGGTGAAGATCGGCGGGACCATCATCGTGGCCAGGAACAGGCCGAACACAGCGTTCCGCCCGGGCCAGCGGAGCCGGGAGAAGGCGTAGGCTGCCATCGCGCTGAAGAAGACCTGCCCGGCAGTGGTGACACTGGCGAAGATGACCGAGTTCCGCAGGTACAGCCAGAAGTTGATGGCGGCTCCCGAGCCTCCTTCGGCGATGGCCTCTTCCGGGCTCTGCATGCCGAGGACCCGTTTGAAGGCGCCGAGGCTGAAGTCGGCGGGCAGCAGGTTGCCGGCGTTCGATGCCAGCGAGGCATTGCTGGACAGCGCGGTGCGCAGCATCCACAGGAACGGCGCCACGGTGACGGCGATGGCGACGGCCACCAGGGCCCAGGCTCCGATGCGCCGCCAGCTGACCGGCTTCTTCCGGATATGGATGGTGCTGACGGGCTTCTTACGGGAAAGTGTGGAGGTGCTCATGGCTGGGGTTCCTTAGTCCAGATCCGATTCGTTGCCTTTGAGGAACTTCATTTGCACGAAGGCCACCAGGGCAAGAATGAGGAAGAGAATGACGGACAGTGCCGATGCGTAGCCGAAGTCCGATTCGCCGAAGGCCTTTTCGTATATGTACATCTGGATGACGCGGGAGGCGTTGATGGGTCCGCCGGCCGTGGTCACGGCAACGGTGTCGAACACCTGGAAGGACCCGATCACGGTGACCACCAGCACCAGCACCAGCACGGGGCGCAGGAGCGGCATGGTGATGCTCCAGAAGGTCCGGGTGGGGGAGGCGCCGTCGAGGGAGGCAACCTCGTACACGTGGTTGGGGATGGACTGCAGACCGGCGAAGAGCAGGAGGGCGGTGTAGCCCATGTGGCGCCAGACGTTGACGGCCGCAACGGTGGGAATGGCCCATTGCTCGCTGCCGAAGAAGGCGATGCGTGGCAGGCCCATCCAGCTGATGATTTCGTTGACGATGCCGATCTGGTAGTCGAGCATCCAGAACCACAGCAGCGCCACGATGACGTTGGCCACCAGGAAGGGCAGGAGCAGCGCGCCGCGGATGAACGTGGACTTTGCGACGCGGTGCATCAGGAGTGCCAGCCCGAGGGCGATCACCGTCTGGAATCCGATGTTCAGCCCGACATACTGGACGGTGACCCACATCGCGTTCCAGAACAGTTCGTCGCCCAGCATGGCGGTGTAGTTCTTGATGCCGATCCAGGTGGGGTCGCCCAGGATGCTGTACTCGGTGAAGCTCAGGTAGACGCCCCGGATGGTGGGGACCAGATAGAAGAGAACAAAGCCGATCATTGCCGGGAAGACAAAGAACAGTGCCACCTTCAAGTCACCGAGGCGGTGGATGAAGCTCTTCCGGGCGGGTTTCGCTGACCCGGGCCGGCCGGCCCGCGCTGCCGTGCCCTGTTGCTGCTTGGTAAGGGTGGTCATCATCGACCCTTCCTGGGTGTGTGATGGAACTAACAATCGCCAATGAATCTACACGAGTAGATCTGGGAGTGCAAGGAATATTTCCGTGGAATTACAGGGCAAATTTTCTCCAACGTTGCAGGCGTTGACTCGAGTAGATTCAGGTGCAAGACTGTGGCGCAAACATGTGTGCGCGCCGAAAAGCGGTGCCGCCGGATCCTGAAAGGCAGGAACAATGGCGTTTTCAATCGGAGTAGTAGGCGTGGGGCAATTCGGTGGCCAGTTCGCCCATCTCTTCAACCTGCACCCCGGGGTCAGCGAGGTCTTCGTGGTGGACGAGCGGGCGGACCGTGCGGCCGAGGCAGTTGCGCTGTACGACCTGGCCGGCAGCATCGGCAGCTTCGATGAGCTGCTGGCGTCCGAAGTCGATGCCGTTGCCATCTTCACGCAGCGGTGGACCCACGGGCCGCTCGTGGAGCGGGCCCTCCGCGCCGGAAAGCATGTCTACTCGGCCGTACCCATGGCCGTCACCGAGGAAGAGATCGCGAGGATCATCGACGCCGTCCGGGAAACCCGCAACGTCTACATGATGGGTGAAACCAGCTACTACAACCCGGCCACGGTCTACGCGCGGGAGCAGCACGCGGCAGGCCGGTTCGGCAGGGTGTTCTACTCCGAGGGCGACTACGTCCACGACATGGACCTGGGTTTCTACGACGCCTACCAGTACAGCGGCGGCGAGCGCTGGAAGGAAACCGCCAGCTACCCGCCCATGCTGTACCCGACCCACGCGATCGGCGGGGTCCTTGGTGCCCTGCCGGCGCACGCCGTCAGCGTCAGCTGCGTCGGTGTGAAGGACGACCGCCAGGACGGGGTGTTCGACAAGGACATCAGCATGTTCGGGAACGACTTCTCCAACGCCACGGCCCTCTTTGAACTGAACGACGGCGGTGCCATGCGGACCAACGAAATGCGCCGGGTGGGCTACCCCTCGCATATTCGTGAATCCCGCTTCCGTTTCTTCGGCACCGAGGCCAGCTTCGAGCAGCTGGCCAAGGTGACGGTGTGGCAGGACAAGGCCGACGTGCACGACATCTCCGAGCAGGTGGAGTCCCGGCCCAGCATGGCCCTGGACGATCCCTCGCTCGCCAACGTGGCGCCTGAACTCCGGGACGCCTTCGTGTCCGGCCTGGCTCCCGTGCATGACAGCGACAGGCTGCCGGAGGAGTTCCGCGGCGCCCCCAACGGACACGAGGGCAGCCACCACTTCCTCGTGGACGACTTTGTCACGGCGGTGAACACGGGGTCGCTGCCGCCCGTCAACGCCTGGACGGCCGCGCGCTTCACCCTGCCCGGCATCGTGGCCCACGAATCGGCCCGGCGGAACGGCGAACGCCTCCCCATCCGCGACTTTGGGGATGCTCCGTCCGCGCTCTAGCCCGGGCTGTGGCTAGCATGGACACTATGACCATTCCGGCAGTGCCCACCCCGCGGACGCAGGTGACCCGCAAGGATGTTGCCCGTTACGCCGGGGTGAGCACCGCCGTCGTCAGCTACGTGGTGAACGGCGGGCCGAAGAAGGTGGCGCCCGCCACCGAGGCGAAAGTCCAGGAGGCCATCCGGCAGCTGGGCTACCGCCCCAACGCGGCTGCGCGGGCCCTGAAACTGGGGTCCAGCGAAACGATCGGTTTGGTCATTCCGGACAACAGCAACCCGTTCTTCTCCATGCTCGCCCACGCAGTGGAGGACGCTGCGGGGGCCCTTGGGTACGCCCTGGTGCTGACGAACTCGGACGGCAACCTGGCCAAGGAGCGCCGGAACATCCGGAACCTGGCCGCCCGGCAGGTGGACGGCGTGGTACTGGCCAGCGTCCTGTTCGAGCCTGACCTGGCTGACCTGGAGACCGCGGAGATCCCGTCCGTGCTCCTGAGCCACAGCGGCAGTTCGGCCGGGGTCACCACGGTGGGCGTGGACCTGGCCAAAGGTGCCCGCACCGCCGTCGAGCATCTGATCGGGCATGGCCACACCAACATTGGACTGGCCATGGGCACCACCACCGGCAACGAAGCGGACGCCCGCGAAGAGGGCTGGCTGCAGGCGCTCAAGGGTGCCGGGCTGCCGGAAGGCCCCATTGCACGCAGCGCCTTCACCCGGGTTGGCGGCTACGCCGCCGGGCAGCGGTTCCTGGCGTCGGGCCACCGGCCCACCGCCATCTTCGCCAGCTCGGACATGCAGGCCATCGGCATCCTCCGCGCGTTCCACGAGGCCGGCCTGTCCGTCCCGGGGGACATCGCACTGGTTTCCTTCGACGGGTCAGAGGACGCCGAATACTCCTGGCCCACGCTGACCACAGTCGAGCAGCCCGTGCGGGACATGGCGGAGGCCGCCGTCCGGGCGCTGGTCGGAGCGGACCGTGGCGAGCCTGCGCAGCACCGCGTCTTTCCGACGAAACTCCTGGTCAGGCAGTCCTGCGGCTGCCCGTAGCGGGGCTGATGGGGACTACACGAGCCTGAGCCGGCCCACCCGGTCCCGGAGGATCCGCTGGGCGTCGGGGGACAGCCCGGAATCGCAGATCACCTCGTCGGCTTCCTCGAGTTTGGCGATGGTGCTGATTCCCTGGGTGCCCCACTTGGTGTGGTCCGCCAGGACCACCACCTTCCGGGAGGCTGCGATAAAGGCGCGGTTGGTTTCGGCCTCCAGGAGGTTCGGCGTGGTGTAGCCGGCGTCCGCGTCCATGCCGTGCACACCGAGGAACAGCAGGTCCAGGTGCAGCTGGCTTAGCGCCGCCGTCGCGATGGGACCCACCAGGGCGTCCGACGGAGTGCGCTCGCCGCCGATGAGGATCACTGTTGAGGCGTGGCGACCGGAGCCCGTCGCGGAGGCGTGGTGGAAGAGGTCGGCGATCTTTACCGAGTTGGTCACCGCGGTGATCCGGGGGCCGTTGGCGAGTTCCTTGGCCAGCGCCCAGGTGGTGGTGCCCGCGCTCAGGGCCACCGCCATGCCCTCGTGAACCAGGGCGGCGGCCTCCAGGGCGATGGCGCGTTTCTGCGCGGTCAGCTGGGTGGACTTCAGCTCGAATCCGGGCTCGTGCGTGCTGGCATCCCCGGGCAGCTTGGCGCCGCCGTGGATCCGCTCCACCTGGCCGCTCTCCTCCAGCATCTCGATGTCGCGGCGGACCGTCATCAGGGACACGCCCAGCTGCTGGGCCAGGTCCGACACGCGGACCACCCGCTCGCGCCGGACGGCGTCCACTATGGACTGGTGGCGGGCCGCGGGAAGCATCGGGGTCCTTTCGCTGGATGAAACCTCGTACTGCCCATCATCGCCTAGCCCTTGCTGGAACCAAGAGTCAGACCCGCAACAAACTGCCGCTGCAGGAGCAGATAGACCACCAGGGTGGGGATGACGGTGATGACCGCGCCGGCCGCCAGCAGGTTGTAGTTGTTCAGGAACTCGCCCTGGAGGTTGTTGATGGCCGTGGTGACGGGCAGCCGGTCGCCGCTCTGGATGAACAGCAGGGGCCAGAAGAAGTCGTTGTAGATGAAGATGACTTCCAGGGTGGCCAGGGCCGCGAAGGCCGGACGGCACAGCGGCATGATGATTTCCCGGTACTGGCGCCAGATGCCGGCGCCGTCCACGAGTGCGGCCTCGGTCAGGTCCGCGGAGAGCGCCTTCATGTAGTTGGACAGCACGAAGGTGCAGAACCCCATCTGGAACGCCATGTTCACGGCAATGACGATGATGTAGGTGTTAAGCATGTTGCCCGAATCGCTGAAGGAGTAGGGCACCTGGAAGTGCTTGGCCATCTCAAACAGCGGCGCCGCCAGCACCTGGGGCGGCAGCAGGTTCCCCGCGGTGAACATGATGAGCAGCGTGATATTGAACTTCCAGTTCACCCGGCTGACGGCGAACGCCATCATGGACGCGAGAAAGAGCACCAGCAGCACGGCCGGAACGCAGATGATCACCGAATTCCACAGGTATTTGGCGAAGCCGCCCTGGGACCAGGCCTGGATGAAGTTGTCGAAGTTGAAGTCGCCGGCCACGCTGAAGTAGCCGTGCTCGTTGGTCGAGGCGATCGGCCGCAGCGCGGTGAAGACGGCCCAGAGCAGGGGGATCAGCCACATGACCGCCATGGCCGTGAGGAAGATGTGCGTCCCGTAATGCCGCTTCGGTTTGCTGCCGGAGCGTCCGGTTTTTCCGGTGGCGGCCGTACCGGGGGAGACGGCGGCGCTCATGCCCTCTTCTCCTTGCCGAAGGTGCGGCTGAGATAGAACACGATGGGCACGAGGGAGATGACCAGCAGGACCACCGCAAGGGCGGAGCCGACGCCGATCACCTGTCCTTCGCCCACGAGGTTCTGGATCACCAGGGCGCTGAGGAGTTCCAGGCCGTTGGTGCCGCGGTTGATGACGTAGACGACGTCGAACGCCCGCAGGGACTCGATGATCGTAATGACGACGATGACGATGTTGATGGGCCGCATGGCCGGGAACACCACGCGGAAGAAGGTCTGCGCCGCGTTGGCCCCGTCGATCGCGGCGGCTTCCTTCAGGCTGGGATCCACGCCTTTGAGGCCCGCCAGGTACAGCAGCATGACGTAGCCGGAGTGCCGCCACGTGGCGGCGATCATGGCCGCCCAGATGTTCACCGAGGAATCCCCGAACCAGTCAACGGCCTGCGGCGTTCCCGAGGTTCCGAGCAGGAAGTTCAGCAGGCCGTTGTCACGCTGGTAGAACAGCTGCCAGATGATGCCGATCAGTGCCAACGACAGCATTACGGGTGTGAAGAAGATGCTTTGGTAGATCCTGCTGCCGCGGATCTGCTGGTCCAGAAGCACCGCCAGGAGCAAGCCCAGCGGGGTGGCCACCAGGGCCAGGAAGGCCAGCCACAGCAGGTTGTGCTGGATGGCTGGCCAGAACGGCGGGTAATCCTGGGAGATGTACTGGTAGTTGTCCGCGCCTGCCGGCCGGATGTCGGTCAGGGCGAGGCCGTTCCAGCGGGTGAAGCTCAGCCCCACGGACATGAATGTCGGCAGCCACACAAACACCAGTTGGATGAGGGTGGGAATGCCCACCATGAGGGACAGGGCGGCCTTGTCCCGTTTGGAGAGCCGGCGGACCTTTCCGCCGCGGGCCCGCTTCGGCGGCGCCCCGGATGGTGCCCTGGACTCCGGCGGGACCAGGTCTCGTGCTGTTGCGCTCATGGGAGGCTCCCGGCCGCTATTGGGCCGCGTACAGTGACTTGGCCTGCGCCTCAAGATTCTTGACGTCCATCTTGCCGTTCTTGAGGAAGGTCTGCAGGGCCGGGATCATGACGTTGTTGGCCATGGCGGGCAGGGCGTCGCGGTCAAAGAACTGGCTGATGGACTTCGCCTGGGCGATGGTGTCAGCGCATTTCTTGTTCAGCGGCGTGAACTTGGAGGTGTCCGCGCCTTTGGCCGTGGCGATGTTGGAGGCGTCCACCGAGGCGTAGATGTCCTGGCCCTCGGGGGTGCCGATGAATTCCATGAACTGGTGCGCGGCCGCGTTCCCGCCGCCCTTGGTGGACAGCAGCAGCCCGTCGATGGGTGCCTCCACCGACTCGCGCCCCTCGGTGGCGATCTCCGGGAATGCGAAGAAATCGATGTCCTTCAGCACTGCGGGGTCGGTGAACTGCTGTGTGACGAACGAGCCGAGCAGGTACATGCCTGTCTTCTTGGCGGCCAGCGCCCGCGCCGCGTCCTGCCAGGTCTGGCCGAGCGCCGCAGGATCCTGGAAGGGGAGCAGCGCGGACCAGGTGTCGAAGACGTCTGTCACCTTCTTCTGGTCCCAGGTCTCCTTGTGGGCGCACAGGTCCACGTGGAACTGGTACCCGTTGAGGCGCATGTTGATGTAGTCGAACGTGCCCATGGCGGGCCAGCCGTCCTTGTCCGCGAAACCGATCGGGATGATGCCGTCTGCCTTCATCTTGGCCGCCAGGGCCTTGAGGGCATCGAAGGTTTCCGGCACCTCGTAACCCTTGTCGGCCCACACGCTCTTCCGGTAGAAGAAGCCCCACGGATAGTTGTAGTTGGGGACGAAGTACATCTTCCCGTCCGGCCCGGTGGAGGCCTTCTTCAGGGCGTCGGAGAAATTGCCGCCGATCTTGGCCCAGACGTCATCGACCGGTGCCAGGAGGCCCTTGCCCGCGTAGAACTGCATCCTGTAGCCGGCGAACCAGGTGAAGGCGTCGTCCGGCGAGCCCTGCAGGTAGGAATTGATCTTGTTCTGGAAGTCGTTGTGCGGCACCACGTTGGTGCTGACTGTTTTGCCTGTCTTCTTCGTGAAAGCGTCGGTGACCGCCTGGTACGCCTTCTTGGGAACTTCGTCGGAGGAGCCGGAGCCGAAGGTCAGGCCGGAGGATTCCGAGCCGCCGGCGGACGGTCCGCTGCCTCCGGTGCACGCCGCCAACAGTGGCACGCCGGCCATGCCGGCGGCACTGACGCCCATTGTTTTAAGGAATGTCCGCCGGGCTGGCCCGGCGCTTGTGGACGCTTCCGGATGTGGTGCCATGATCTCTCCCGGGGAAATGGAAGTGTGTGACATGTGTCACATATCACTGACTATAACCTCGCAAAAGGGAACAGGAAAGATCGCAAAATAACACGCGGGATTCCGACGGCGGGGCCCGGGGCAGCGCCGCACAAGGCAGGGCCCGCCCGGTGTTCCGGACGGGCCCTGCCTGGCTGTGATGCGTCTACTTCTTGAGCGATGCCGCGATCTGCTGCATGACCGTGTTGTCGGCGAGGGTGGTGGCGTCTCCGACGTCGCGTCCTTCGGCAACGTCCTTGAGGAGTCGGCGCATGATCTTGCCCGAGCGGGTCTTGGGCAGTTCGGGGACCACGAGGATGGTCTTGGGTTTGGCGATCGGTCCGATTTCCTTACCGACGTGGTTGCGCAGGTCCTGGACAATTTCGTCGCCGGAGTCCACGGCATCGCCGCGGAGGATGACGAACGCGACGACGGCCTGGCCGGTCGTTTCATCTGCGGCGCCTACGACGGCGGCCTCCGCCACAGCGGGGTGGCTGACCAGGGCGGACTCGATTTCCGTGGTGGAGAGCCTGTGCCCGGAGACATTCATGACGTCGTCCACCCGGCCCAGGAGCCAGATGTCACCGTCCTCATCCTTCTTGGCGCCGTCCCCGGCGAAGTACATGGTTTCGAAGCGGGACCAGTAGGTGTCCTTGAACCGTTCGGGGTCGCCCCAGATGCCGCGGAGCATGGCCGGCCAGGGTTCGCGGATCACCAGGAAGCCGCCGTGCCCGTCGGGGACGGAGGCTCCGTTCTCGTCCACGACGTCCACGGCGATGCCGGGCAGGGGAACCTGCGCGGAGCCGGGCTTGGTCTCCGTGACGCCGGGCAGCGGGGCGATCATCTGGGCCCCGGTTTCGGTCTGCCACCAGGTGTCCACAATGGGTGCTTTGTTGCCGCCGATGACGTCGCGGTACCACATCCACGCCTCGGGGTTGATGGGTTCGCCCACGGAACCCAGGACCCGGATGGAGGACAGATCGTACTTGTCCGGGATGTCCCGTCCCCACTTCATGAACGTGCGGATCGCGGTGGGGGCGGTGTAAAGGATGGAGACCTTGTACTTCTCCACGATCTCCCACCAGCGGCCCTGGTGCGGGGAGTCCGGGGTGCCCTCGTACATGACCTGGGTGGCGCCGTTGATGAGCGGCGCGTAGGCGACGTACGAGTGTCCGGTGACCCATCCGACGTCGGCCGTGCACCAGTACACGTCCGTCTCGGGGTGCAGGTCAAAGACCGCCTTGTGGGTGTAGGCGGTCTGGGTGAGGTAGCCGCCGGTGGTGTGCAGGATGCCCTTGGGCTTGCCGGTGGTCCCGGAGGTGTAGAGGATGAACAGCGGGTGTTCGGAGTCGTGCCCGACGGCGGTGTGCTCGGCTGACGCTTCCCCTACGGTGTCCTCCCACCAGTGGTCCCGGCCCTCGTGCCAGTCCACGTCCTGGCCGTTGCGCTTGACCACCACGACGTTCTGCACGGTGTGCCCGTCCTGTTCGAGGGCGGCGTCGACCGCTGTTTTCAGGGCGCTGGGCTTGCCGCGCCGGTACGTGCCGTCCGCGGTGACCACGAGCTTGGCTTCGGCGTCCTCGATCCGGGACCGGAGCGCGTCGGCGGAGAAGCCGCCGAACACCACCGAATGCACGGCACCGATCCGGGCGCAGGCCAGCAGGGTGATGACGGCCTCGGGGATCATCGGAAGGTAGACGGCCACACGGTCGCCCCTGGCCACACCGAGGGATTCAAACGCGTTCGCTGCCTTCTTCACTTCCTCGGTCAGTTCCGCGTAGGTGTACGAGCGGGAATCGCCCGGCTCGCCCTCGAAGTAAATGGCCACCCGGTCGCCGAGGCCGTTCTCCACGTGCCGGTCCAGGGCGTTGTACGCGGCGTTGACCTCGCCGCCGACAAACCACTTCGCGAACGGCGGGTTGGACCAGTCCAGCGCCTCGGTGAAGTCCTTGCTCCAGGTCAGCAACTCGCGGGCCTGGCTGGCCCAGAAAGCAGGCCGGTCGGCTGCCGCCTCGGCATAGACCTCGGCGCCCACCACGGCGTTGGCGGCAAAGTCCTCGGAAGGGGCAAACTTGCGGTTCTCATGCAGCAGGTTTTCAAGAGCATCGCCCTGCTGGCTGGGGGTGGCAGCGGTGGCCGTCGAGCCGGGGGTGTCCTGGGACATGGTGAACCTCATCATTCATCGATCTTTGCTGCGCGGTGCGCCGGTCCCGGCCTTGCCCGGCCGTGGCACGGCGGCGGGCAACGGCCCGTCGCGGACAAACCGCAAAGAGCTGTTCCGAAACCAGACTAGCGCCTCCGGCATGGGCGCGTGGGCCGCGTCACACGACGAGCCGTGAACGGTGCCCTTTTAGCGGTGAATGGTTCTTTGGGAGAGCTGTGTTGCTTCTGTGAGCGCGCGGCACTGCGGCCAGTCAGCTAGTGAAGCACCCTCCACTTGGCTAGGCTGAGATGGACTCGTGACAGTGGCCGGAGGCAGCCAGACCGCTTGTGGTCAGGCTCCGGCCGTAGGGCGGAATCACGCAGGGACGCCAGTCCGGGCGCCGCCACGCTAAGGAGAACAGAAATGAATCAGCAAAGCCAGGGCCAGCCGGGCCAGCAGGGCACGGCCCAGCAGGGCGCCGGCCGGGCACCGCACGGGGCGGAACCGTCCGGGCGGCCGGAAGCGCACAGTGCTGCGCCGACCTTCATGAAGCAGCAGGGCGTGCGGAATGAGGCCGTTGCTGGACCCTTCACCGTCCGTGACCTGACCGTCTTCGCGGCCACCCTGGTTCTCTTCATTGCGTCATTGATCCCGATGTTCGCCGTGCGCTACAACCTGTGGAACCTCGGAAGCCTCTTCTTCCTGGGACTGGGCGTGGTGCTGCCGCTCATCGTTGCCGCGCTGTTCGCCGCCCGCCGGCTTGCCCCCGACACGCGGGTCCGCATCGGATCCCTCTCCGTGGACCAGTTCGGTTCGGTGGTTGCCTCGTTTGCTGTCGGCTTCTTCTTCCTGTCCGTCGCCGGCGCCTACACGCCCAGCCTGCTCGTGGCGCTGATCGGTTCCCTCGTGCTGCTGGCTGCCACGGTGCTGGCCCGTTACATCCCGTTCTTCGCCGGCGACTTCCTGGACCGCACCGAGGTGCCGGCCCACATCATGGCGCGTGACTCGGCCGTTCCGGTGCGCAAACCCAAAGCACCCAAGGAGCCCAAGCCTGCCGCCGCCGCGCCCGGTGCTGCTTCCACCGGTTCCACCGGTGCTTCGGTCGGCGCAACCTCGGCGGGTGCCGCTGCGCCTGCGGGCACTGATTCCCGCCGTCCAGTTTCCGCTGGTGCCAGTTCCCATGGTGCGACGGCGGTCGGCCAGCCGGGCCACGGTGCAGCCCAAACCGGGGTCTCCGGCGCCGGAACATCTAGCGCTGCAGCTGCCGGTTCCGGAATCGCCGCAGCACCGGCGACTGGTATTTGGCCCGCCGCCAACGCGGCCAGCAGCGCCGCTGCCTCGCCGGAAACGGGACCTGCCGCCGTCGTGCCTTCTCCGCCGACTGGCGGCGCCGCCGCCGCCGCACAGACGGGCACACTGCCGTCCGCCAATGCCACTGATGCCGGCGCGCAGCCGGCAACGGCGGAGGCCGAGCGGACCCAGGTGAACGCAGCCACGGCCGCCCCGGCGGCCAGCGCAGCGCCAGCCGGCTCAGGAGCGGCGGGCGCCAAAGCCCCGGCAGCTGAAGCCCCGGCTGCTGCGGCAGGCGCGGAGGAGCCCGCAGCGGAAGCCCCGGACGCCAAAGCCCCGGCAGGGGCGGCAGGCGCGGAGGAGCCGGCAGCGGAAGCCCCCGTCGCGCAGGGCAAGTCGGACGTAACTGCACATGACGCCGCGGAGGAGACGGCCCGGGCGGCCTCTGCCACGCCTGCCACCGCCGTTCACCCAAGGGTGGAACTGCCGGAGCAGGCGAGGTCGCAGGAACCGATCGGTGCCACCGTCGACCCCGCAAGCCGGCCGGAGGAGTCTGAGCAGGAGCAGGTCCACGAAGCCTTCTGGTTCGCCGTGGCACAGCACCGCACCGCCGTTGACGAGCGCACGGGCGCACCGCTGTTCGGGATCGAGCCCGGTGGCTGGGTACTGGCCCTCGAGGACCGCGGCGACGAGTTCCTGGTCCAGCACACGGACGGCCGGGTGGGCGTCCTGCGCGACCTCAGCAACATCGAGCGCGGCTAGCCGGCCGCCGTGGCCGATTCAGCTTCGCGCCGGCGCGGCACGCCGGGCATCCCTGTGGCCGCTGCTCCGGCGGAGGTTTCCGCGGAGATTCCAGGGGGCGCCATCCCCACCGGGTCTCCCGCAGAGACCCTCCCTGGCGATGCCATCCCCGCCGAAAGCGGGCCGGCGGCCACCCCGCCAGCCCGTTCCGGCGAGTCGCCCCTGGCCCTGAAGCGCCGCGCCCGGAGGATTAATCGGGCCCTCGCCGAGCAGTACCCGTACGCCCACGCCGAGCTCGACTTCCGGAACCCCTTCGAGCTCCTCGTGGCCACCGTGCTCTCCGCGCAGACCACGGACGTGACGGTCAACCTGATCACGCCGCTGCTCTTCACCCGCTACCCGGACGCCCGCGCCATGGCGGAAGCCGACACCGAGGAGCTCGAAGCCATCATCAAGCCGACCGGGTTTTTCCGCGCCAAGACGAGGAACCTCCTCGCGCTGGCGAACCGGGTGGTGGATGAGTACGACGGCGTGGTACCAGGGCGGCTGGAGGATCTGGTGACACTTCCCGGCGTCGGACGGAAAACCGCGAACGTGGTGTTGGGCAATGCATTCGGGATTCCCGGCATCACGGTGGACACCCACTTCGGCCGCCTGGCGCGGCGCTTCGGCTGGTCGGAATCGGACGACCCCGTCCGGATCGAGTCCGACGTCGCGGAGCTGTTTGAGCCCCGGGACTGGACCATGCTCTCCCACCGGGTGGTGTTCCACGGCCGGCGCGTGTGCCATTCCCGCAAGCCAGCCTGCGGTGCCTGCGCCGTCGCCAACTGGTGCCCCAGCTTCGGCTCGGGCGAGACGAACCCGGCCAAGGCCGCGAAGCTGCTGAAGTACGAACTGGCGCCCGGAAACGAGGAGCTCCTGGCGAAGCTGCTGGCAGAGACGCACCGCGCCGCCGAGATCCGGATGGAATCGCAGCGGAGGACGCAATGACAGCACGCCAGGATCTGGTGGACCTCGTCGATTCTATCCGGGCGGGTACAGGCCCGGGTAGAAATCCATACTGGCGCAAGCTCACCGTCGACGAGTCCGTCGCTCGCAAAGCGGCCGTCCTGATCCTCTTCGGAGCCCTGGACGATGTGCCCGCAGTCTCCGGCAAGCCGCTCGTGGCCGCCGACCTGGACGTTCTGCTCCTGGAACGCGCCCACACCCTGGATGACCATCCCGGACAGGTGGCCTTTCCCGGCGGCGGCATCCACGTGGGTGAGACTCCGGTGGAGGCAGCGCTTCGGGAAGCGGAAGAGGAGACCGGCCTGGACCCTTCCGGCGTCGAAGTGCTGGGTGCCCTGCCGGAACTGGCCCTGCCGCGCGGAAACTTTCTGGTGACCCCTGTGCTGGCCTGGTGGGCCGCGCCGTCGCCCGTCCGGGTGGTGGACTACGGCGAGTCCGCCCAGGTCTTCCGGGTGCCGGTCCGCGATCTGCTGGACCCCGAAAACCGCACGATGGCCGCCGTGACCCGCATGAACCAGACGTTCCAGAGCCCGGCGTTCACCGTGAACAGCCTGGTGGTCTGGGGCTTTACGGGCATGATCCTGAACGAGCTGTTCGACCAGCTGGCCTGGGCCGTTCCCTGGGACCGGACCAGGCTTCACCCGCTGGACCTCTAGGCGGCGCTGCTGGCTATTCCGCCAGCGTCAGTGCTGCGATTTCCGCAGATCCACCACCAGGCCGGTGGCGGCGTTTTCGCGCAGTGCGTTGATGCCCGCCACTACTCCCGAAACGCTCTTGAACCGCGGCGACTCTGCCACGATGTTTCCGTCCCCATCCATGAGACGGAATTTGTAAGTCTGATCGCTATCCTGGTGAACTTCGAACTTGCCCGCCATTGGCGTGGAAACCCCCTGCTGATGCTTCGTCGCACGTGCCGGGCCAACTTATTGCCACTGCCCGGCCACCAATGACTTTAGTGGCCCACGCCACACGAAGCCAACTACTGACCGGTACATTACTCAGTACAACCCGGTATTCCGTCTGGGGCGCATGTGACTTTTGTTTACCGTCAGCAGAGGCTATTGTCCTGGCCCCAGCCCCGGCCCCACGTGTCAAGGTGCCCCTTTTCAGTTCGGCCGGCTCTGCGGCGGGGCTACTTTGCGTTGTCGTAGGAATCGACGACGGCGATGCTCACCGGAAACTCGACCGGAATTGGCCCGAAGAGCAGCTCCTTGGCGGCGGTGGCGGCTTCCTCGATGGCGCGGATGCAGGCGTCCACGGCGGAATCAGGGGCATGGACCATCACCTCGTCATGCAGGAAAAATACGAGTTCCCCGGTTGCAGAACCGTCGGCACGCATGGTGCGTAGCCGCCGTCGTAATTCCGCCAGCCAGCAGGCAGCCCAGTCCGCAGCTGAACCCTGGACGACGAAGTTCCGGGTGAAACGACCGCGGGAACGGGCGATGGCGTCCGCCCGGCGTTGCTCCTCCGCCGAAGTGGAACGCTGGCTGCGGAACCACATTTCCGACGGCGGCGGGCTGCTGCGTCCCAGACGCGAGGTGACGGTCCTGCCGGCTTCGCCGTCGCGGGCGGCGCGTTCGACGAAGCCCACAGCGCGCGGGTAGGTCCTTGCCAGCTGCGGCATCAGGCGGCCCGCTTCGCCGGACGTGGCACCGTACATTGCGCCGAGCAGGGCCATTTTTGCCTTGCTACGGTCGCCGCCGAATCCCTTGGCGGCGATCCCCGCGTAGAGATCCTGGTCCCGGGCGGCCTCGGCCATGACCGAATCCTGCGCGAGAGCGGCCAGGACACGCGGTTCCAGCTGGGACGCGTCGGCCACGATGAGCTTGTGCCCGGGGTCGGCGTGAACGGCGCCGCGGACCTGGCGGGGAATCTGCAGTGCTCCGCCGCCGCGCGACGCCCAGCGGCCCGACACGACCCCGCCCACCACGTACTCGGGCCGGAACCTCCCGTTCCGTACCCAGGCGTCAAGCCACGCCCAGCCGTTGGCTGTGTGGAGTCGCGACAATTTCTTGTACTCCAGCAGGGGTTCGATGGCCGGGTGGCTGGACTCCTTCAGCTCCCATTTCCGCGTGGACTTCACCTCGATGCCGTTGCGGTGCAGGGCGCGCATGAGCTCCTGCGGTGAGTCCGGATTCAGTGCCGGCGCATTCAGCAGGCCCCGGAGCTCAGTGTTCAGGGCCTCAAGTTTGGCGGGACGGTGCCCCAGCGGCGGCCGCGTGCCCAGATGATCGGCCAGGATCCGCTCGTGCAGTTCTTCGCGCCAGGGCACGCCGGCATGCTGCATCTCGGCCGCCACGAGGGCGCTGGCCGACTCTGCGGCGAGGAGGAGCTGGAGCCGCTGCCGCCGGTTGTTGTCGCCCGTGGCGGTTGCTCCTGTGGCGGCTGCTCCTGCGGCGGCTGCCAGGGCGCCCTGCTGGGCCGCGTATTCGGCGCGCAGCTCGGCAAGGGTCTGGCGCGGTTGGCGTGCCGCGGCCGGATCGTCGAAGAGTGCGCCCTGGTCGGCGGGCGGAGGGGGCGGCTGGAGCAGCCGCGGCGGCTGCAGATCGTCGTCCTGCGTCAGCTTCTCGGCATTCCGGGCGTACGGGGTGTGGGCTGTGAACTCGGAATGGGCCAAGATGGCGCCACACAAGGAGAGGTCATAGCAGCGTTCCACGTCGACGCCCGCCGCCAGCAGGGGCAGGTACCAGTCCTGGGTGCGGTGCCAGATCCAGCGCGGGCGCCGCTTCTCGAGTTCGCCGACGACGGCGGCCAGCCCGGGTCCGTCGCTGGGTGCTCCGGGCTGGCTGCCGGGTTGGGTGGCTGGCGGAGCCGCGCTGACGATCCTTGGTTCGGGATTGTCGGGGTGGGGGAGGCCTGCCGCCGTGAGCTCCTGTATGGCTGCGCCGTTGGGGTGGGCGGCGAGCAACAGATACATATGTCCAATTCTGCCCTGCCGCCGAGGTGTTCGGCGTCGCCACCAGCGCCCTGTGGCCCACTGGTTCGTCCGGGTGGAGGTGCCGCTCCTGTCCTCCACAGCGGGCAGGGCTTGCTTTTCCGGGAGCCGGGCGGCCGGTTTTCCACATAGGCCCATTAGTCTCTGACGGGCGGCCGGACCTTCGGGCACAGTTGCTGCATGAGCAGGCACCACGCCCGGAACCGGCGACTCCCACCAGACCCGGATGGCGCGCTGCCGGATGCTGCCGTGCCTGAAGTCCAGCGCGGGCCAGCTCCGGCGAGGCCTCCGACCTCTTCTGAAGCCGGAACCTGGGTCCCCGACGGCGGCGGCGACGTTCTGCTCGTCACGGGCTTCGAATATCTGCGGGGCGAGGTCGAACGGATTGTCGCGGCGGCCGGCGGACAGCTCCGGGTGGTGGACGATGTGGCGGAGGCCGCACCATTCTGGGATTCCGCAGCCGACGTGCTGGTCGGCAGCGATGTCCGTGAACTGCCGCCCCGGCGCCGCGCGCCAGCCGTTCTCGTGGGCCTGAGCGGGGAAGGGGATACGCTCTGGCACCTGGGCGCTGCCTTGGGTGCACAACGCGTCGCCGTTCTTCCCGACGCCGCCGCCTGGTTGGCGGAGTATCTCAGCCGGTCACGTTCACCGGAGGCCGGAGGCCTGGTGCTCGGTGTTACCGGCGGCTGCGGAGGGGCAGGTGCCACCACCGCGGCGGCGTGGCTCGCGCAGGCAGCCGCTGAACTCGGTGCACGGGTCCTGCTCGTGGACGCCGATCCCTGGGGCGGCGGCCTGGAACTGGCCCTCGCTGCGGAGGAATCCCCGGGGCTCCGCTGGCCGGACCTCGCCGATGCCAGTGGCAGCATTGACCCGCAGCAGCTCGCGGACGCCTTGCCCGTCGCCGGCGGGTTCTCGTTTCTGTCCTGGCCTGGAAGCAGGGAACGGCCACCCCTCGTGGACCCGGTCACCGTGGGAGGCGTCCTCGACGCCGCCAGACGGGGATACGAAGTGGTGATCGTCGATATCGGCCGCAGCGCCGAGCCGCTGCGGACGTTCGCATGGGACTGCGACCGCCTCCTGGTTGTCGTCCCCGCCCAACTGAAGGCTGCAGTTGCCGCCGCCCGGCTGCTGCAGGAGCTTCCGCCCGTCGAATCCGCCCTGGTTATCAGGGGAAAGGCCGGCGTGGCGCTGGACGCTGCGCTCGTCGCCGAATCCGTGGGACTCCCTCTGCACGGCATGATGCCCGAGGTGCGGGGCACAGCCTCGGCCACCGAACTGGGCCGCCTGCTCGACCATGGCCGGCGGAAGTCTGTCCGGCGCTTCGCTTCCTCAGTGCTTGGCTTCCTGGCCAGCGATCTGCAGGCCGGGGACCTCCGGTGAGCGATCATCTGGTGGGTCCCGGGGCCGATACCGGCGGCCGCGCCGCAGCAGGGACTCCTGGTGCACCCGCTTCCCGTGCCGCGCTCGCGGAGACTGCCGGCAGGCGGCGAGCGGCCCGCGTCCTGGACGCTGGGCTTCTTGAGACGGTCCGTGAGTCGGTCATGGCGGAAGCCGGGCCGGTTACCCCGTCGCGGGTGGCAGCCGCAGTCCAGGCCACCGGGAAGCTGTTGGGCACGGCCGGTTCCCTCGCCGCCGCTGAGCGCATCAGTGCCGAACTCAACGGGCTCGGGCCGTTGCAGCACCTGGTCCGGGACCCGTCGGTCACGGACATCTTCGTGAACGCCCCGGACTCCGTTTGGCTGGACAGGGGACGCGGCATCGAACGGACATCCGTGACCTTCTCGGGGGAGACCCAGCTCAGGGCCCTTGCCGCCAGGCTGGTGGCATCGGGCGGCAGGCGGCTGGACGACGGATCGCCGTGCGTGGATGTGCGGCTCGAGGGTGGTTACCGGGTCCATGCCGTCCTGCCGCCTATCTCAGCCTCCGGCACGCTGCTTAGTATCAGGATCCGGCGCGAACAGGTCTTCACCATGGATGAGCTCCGGGACGGGGGCATGTTCGGGCCACTGGTTCAGGGTGTTCTGGAGCGCATGGTGGAGCGGAGGCTGAGTTTCCTGGTCAGCGGAGCCACCGGTTCCGGGAAGACCACGCTTCTTTCTACACTGCTGGGGCTCTGTCATCCGGGGGAGCGGCTGGTTCTGATCGAGGACGCCTCGGAGCTGAACCCGGTACACCCGCACGTGGTTTCGCTGGAATCGCGGCACGGGAACCTCGAGGGAGGCGGGGCCGTAGACCTTGGAGAACTCGTCCGCCAGGCCCTCCGGATGCGGCCGGACCGGCTGATCGTGGGGGAGTGCCGCGGTTCCGAAGTGCGCGAACTCCTGACGGCCATGAACACCGGGCACACCGGAGGCGGGGGCACCATCCACGCCAATGCCGCAGGCGCGGTTCCGGCCAGGCTCACCGCACTCGGGGCCTTGGCCGGACTTGGACAGGATGCGGTCCGCCTGCAGGTGGCAAGCGCCCTTGATGTGGTGGTGCACGTTGCCCGGTCGAGGCACGGACGCTATGTCGCCTGCATCGGCATCCTGACGGAGCGGCACGGTGGCCTAGACGTCGCCGTGGCGTTGGACGTCTCAGGCGGCAGGCCGGTCCCCGGGCCGGCGTGGGAGGTGCTTGCCCGGCGACTGGCCCTCGATCCGGGCCTGGCCCTGGACACAGGCTCTCTCCCCGATGCCGGCCACGCAGGCGACCCCATCCCTGTCCGCGACTCCGTCCGCGACTCGGCCATGCCCGGGTCAGGCCGCGATTACGGCCCCGTCCGCAACTCGGGCCTGCCCGGGCCAGCCCGCGACCTCATGTCCGTCCGCGACTCCGGCTTGGCCGGATCAGCCGGCCATTCCGACCCCGTCCGCGACTCCGGCCTGCCCGGGCCAGCGGCTGGAAGGCCAGAGCCGTTGCCCCCG
Source organism: Arthrobacter sp. NPDC056691 (assembly GCF_042791415.1). Lineage (NCBI taxonomy): Bacteria > Bacillati > Actinomycetota > Actinomycetes > Micrococcales > Micrococcaceae > Arthrobacter > Arthrobacter sp. NPDC056691. The sequence continues at coordinate 35,269 of NZ_JBHTXX010000027.1, read as the reverse complement.
GACGCGGCCGCAGGGCCAACGGGACAGGACGGTCCGGAGATCATGGGTGAAAAACGCGGAGCCCGCAGGGCGGCAGCATGACCGCCGTCTTTGTCGGTGCACTGGCGCTAGCCGCGTGGCTGATCCTGAGCCCTGCGCGCGGGCCACTCCGGCGAGCACGCAGTGCCCTCGGCCCGAGCGGTTTAGCGGCTGGCGGCCGTGTTGCCCGGAACGGCCTGCCTGCCGTTCCGGGCGGAGGCAGGTTTGTCCTCGCCCGGGGTCGCCGCAAGGCAGCCTTCGTGTCCCTGACGGTTGTGGTTCAGCAACTGGCCGCCCTGTTGAAGGGCGGCCGTTCACCTTCACGGCTGTGGGACGAACTGTGGCAGCTCTACGTGGAGCGGGGCTCCGCAGATGACGACCCCCGCCGGCCGCGGCTCAGCCCCGGATCAGCGGCTGTCCTGTCAGCCGCCCGTGGAGCCGCCCTGCGGGGAGGCCCGGTAGCCGAGGCAATACGGTCGGCGTGTTCGTCTTCGCGACATGGCGACGGCGGCCGTGAGCTGCGGATCTGGGCTGAGCTGGCCGCCTGCTTCGAGATAGCGGCCGCCAGCGGCTGTCCGCTGGCTGATGTCCTGACTCGCTTTGCGGCCCAGTTGGAGGTTGAAGATGATGCTGAAGCGGCCCGGCAGACTGCGCTCGCCGGACCGAAGGCAACGGTCGCACTGCTGACCTGGCTCCCGTTGCTGGGACTGGGTCTGGGTGTCTGCCTCGGCGTGGACCCGCTGGCGATGTTGCTGGGCACACCGTTCGGCGTGGCTGCCCTGGTCGCGGGCATCGGACTGACCGTCGCCGGCCGCATCTGGTCCGCAAGGCTCGTGCAGGCAGCGGCTGGCGCGGCTGTGCCATGAACTCGCGCCAACGGAGCCCCGCCATGAAGACCCGACCGCCGGGTTCCCTCCGCGTGAACAGACCAGGCCAATGAGTGGATCGGTCTTGGCTGCTGCCCTCATCTCCCTGGCGCTGGCGGCCGCCGCAGGCCTCGCCTTTAGTGGAACCGCTCACGCCAGATCAGGGCTCCTCCGCCGGAGCGGCTTGGCGGCGGGCAGCGGCAATGCGAATGGGTACGATCGCTCCCTGAGCGGCGCGGAGCAGTCACCGGGGTTGCGGGATACCGCCATGATGCTTGAGCTGATTGCCGCCATGCTCCACGCAGGTGCGGGTATCGGACGAGCCTTGGAACTGGTGGCTAATGCGGCCTCACCCGAGTACGGTCGCGCCCTCCGGCCAGTCGTAGGAGCCATGGCCATCGGTGCCGACTGGGAGACGGCCTGGCGCAGTTCGGACGTTCGGTCGCCGGAAATACTTGCCCTCCGGGACGCGTTGGGCTTCGCCGCGCTGACCGGTGCGCCGTCGTCATCCATCCTTTATGCCCAGGCCGCCAGAATGAGGCGCGAACGCTTCCGGGCCGCGGAGAAGCGCGCGGCCTCCCTCGGAGTAAAGCTGGTGGTTCCGCTGGGGCTTTGTTCGCTGCCCGCCTTCATCTGTCTGGGAGTCGTTCCTGTACTGCTTGCCCTGATTCCTTCAGGCAGCTGAGATCCTTCGGCACGTGAGATCCTTTCGGCAGCTGACATCCCTCAAGCAGCCGCACTCTCTCGGCCCCACAAGCCCGGTCGGCGTGCATGGCTGTCCCGCAGGCTTTCTCGGACTGCCTGCATTTCCCCTGCCATGAATTTCCACCTTCCGTACGGCTGCACATTCTGCTTTGGCGTAGGGCCCACTTTCCGCGCGGCCGCCGCGGATACACCGGCACTTCCCCTCCACATACGGCCGGTCTGGCTGCTTTTCCACTTAGCGAAGTTCAGGCCTTACCGGTCCCGGTGGCGGACGGGAGAGTCGACTACACCGGCAATCCGCCGGAACTCAAGAAAGGAAAATTCATGTCCCTCAACTACCAAACTCCGGGTGAAGCCGCCCGGCCCTTGCGCCGGGACTCCGACGAAGCCGACGTGCTGGAGATCTACCCTGGCGCCAGCACCGCGCCGCGGGTGAAGCCACGGCCACGCAGGCGTCTCATGGCTTCGGAAGCGGGTATGGCCACCGCCGAATACGCCATCGCCACGCTGGCGGCGGTGGGCTTCGCCGGGCTCCTGGTGTTCATCCTGCGCAGCGACGAAGTCCGTGGCTTCCTCCTCAACCTGATCCGTACGGCGCTGGCCCTGCCGTGAAACCCGCTCCGCAGACCCTTGCGGCCGGACTTGAGTCCTGCCGGCAGCAGAGGCACCCATCCGGAGAAGAGGCCGGCCGCGGTCAGGGGAAGGTCCGCGGCGCCGAGTGCGGGCACGGGACGAGCCGTGGCGCTGTGACCGCTGAATTTGCGGTCGCTCTTCCGGCGGTCCTGCTGCTTCTGGCGATGCTGCTGGCGGGGTCTGCGGCGGGAATCACCCAACTGCGGCTGGAGGACGCGGCGCGGGCGGGTGCCAGGGCACTCGCCAGGGGTGAGGACCCAGCCGTCGTCGACGGTATTGTCCGGAAGCTGGCTGGCCCGTCGGCCTCATCGGCCGTGGTGCCGGCTGGTGAATGGATGAGCGTCACCGTGTCGGACCGGGCGGCTGGGCCTCTGGGACGCATGATGCCCTGGACGCTGACCGCCAGGGCGGAGGCACGCAGCGAAACGGCATCATCTGCGCCGGCTCCGGGAACGGAGCACCCGGAGCACCCGGCGCGACCGACGCGGCCGGCACTGGTGGGGCACGCATACGGCATTACTGCCGGGTGGCCTCTGTGAGCCGGCGGTGCAGACAGCCCTTCGGCCAGCGCAGAAATCCGGTATCCGGTGTCGAGTCCGAACGCGGATCGGGCACTGTGCTGGCCGCGGGGCTCGGCATGGTGGTTGTGATGGTCATGGCCCTGCTCCTCCTGCTGGCGCAGGCGTCCGCGGCGGCGTCCAGGGCCGCCGCCGCGGCCGACCTCGCAGCGTTGGCCGCGGCTGACGCGCTCCGTGGCGTTTCAGCGGGGGAGCCCTGCGTCGTGGCCGCCGCGGTGGCTGCCCGCCATAAAGCAACGCTCGTCACCTGCACCGCAGGAGGCGGCCAGTCCGTCGAAGTCAGCACGGAGCTGCCTGCGGGGCCGCTCCTGGGTGTCGCCACCGGCCGTGCCAGGGCGGGGCCGCCGCCCTAACCTTCGCGAAGCTCCCAGAGTGCACGGGGCTCCAAAATTGCGCGGGCTCAAGGAGCACCGGGCGTGGGCGGCATCACAGCTTCTCAGCGTGGGGACCCGTCCCAGACTGGCCCCAGCGTCAATGGGACGGCGCTGGTTTCTAGACCGCGTTCGACGCCGGTGCTCCCGCCTTGGAATCCTCCGGGGCTGCCGCGTCCCGCGCGTCCTTCAGCAGGACATCGATCAGGGTGACTGCTGCGTCCTTGTCCAACGGGTTGTTCTTGTTGCCGCATTTCGGCGACTGGACACAGGAGGGGCAACCGGATTCACACTCGCAGGCCTCAATCGCGTCTCTCGTGGCCTTCAGCCACACCTTGGCTTTCTCGAAGCCTCGCTCGGCAAAACCGGCGCCGCCAGGGTGCCCGTCGTACACGAAAATCGTCGGCACGCCGGTGTCGGCATGGATGGCGGTTGAAACCCCGCCGATGTCCCACCGGTCGCTCGAGGCAACCAGCGGCAGCAGGCCGATGGCGGCGTGCTCGGCCGCGTGGAGGGCTCCGGGGAACTGGGCTTCGATGAGTCCGGCGCCTGTGAGTGACCGGTTCTCCACCACAAACCATACGGCTTTCGTAAAAAGGTCCCGGGCTCCCAGATCGAGGGGCTCCTCGCCCAGGACTTCATTGGAAATCAGGGCTTTCCGCTGGAAGGAGATCACTTGCGTTGTGACCTTGACGTCGCCGAAGTGCACGGCAACATCGCCCCACTGCGCCGTCCGCTGGGTCTCGAGGACCTCGATCTGGGTGACGTCCCGGGCTGTCGTGTAGTAATCGGGGTTGGCCCGGCGTACCACCACGCAGTGATCGTCCTCGTTCAGGTCCTCCACCACGTAGCTATCACCCTGATGGACGTACACGGCCCCGGTATGGGCTTGGTAGTGCGTTTGCGGCGAGTCCATGGTTCCCAGCAGCGAACCGGTGTCGGCATCCACAATGCTCACGGGCCCGCCGCCGTCGGCCCGCAGGTTCACCATGGCGGCCGCGCTCTGCGGGTGGGTCCAGAACCAGCCCGCCGGGCGCCGCCGCAGGTAGCCCTGTGCCACCAGCTGCCCGAGGAGCTTCTCCGCAGTGGCTCCGAACAGCGGCAACTCGGCAACGCCGAGCGGGAGCTCAGCGGCCGCGGCACAGAGGTGCGGGCCCAGGACGTAGGGATTGGATGGATCAAACACCGTCGCCTCGACGGACACGTCGAAGATAGCTTCCGGATGGTTGACCAGATAGGTGTCCAGGGGATCGTCGCTGGCCACGAAGGCCGCGATGGCGTCCTGCCCGGCGCGGCCCGCCCGGCCGATCTGCTGGAAGAGGGACGCCCTGGTGCCGGGCCAGCCAGCCACCAGCACCGCGTCGAGTCCGGAGATGTCGATGCCCAGTTCCAAGGCCGAAGTGCTGGAGATGCCCAGCAGCTGGCCGGTCCGCAGCGCCCTTTCCAAGGCACGGCGTTCCTCCGGGAGATACCCGGAGCGGTAGGCTGCCACCCGTTGCGGCAGGCTGGGGTCGACCTCATCCAGCAGCCGTTTGGTGATGGAGGAGATGGTTTCGGCGCCGCGCCTGGATTTGATGAACGCGATGGTCCGGACCCGCGACGACACAAGGTTCGCGAGGAGGTCGGCGGTTTCGGCCACGGCCGTCCTCCGCTCCTTGGCCCCGTTCTCGCCGCGGACCTCGGTGAGCGCCGGTTCCCAGAACGCCACTGTCGTGGACCCATGCGGGGAGGAGTCTTCGGAGACTCCGCGGACCGCGGCGCCAATAAGCCGGCCGAAGGACGTCTCCGGCTCGGAAGCGGTGGCGGACGCCGCAATGAACACCGGTCCGGCGGAGCTGCCATTGGGCGCGTAGTAGGCACAGATGCGCCGCAGCCGGCGCATCAGGTTGGCCACATGGGAGCCGAAAACGCCGCGGTAGCTGTGCGCCTCGTCCACGATCACGTAGCGCAGGCGCCGGAAGAACCCTGCCCACCAGGCATGGTTCGGCAGGATGCCGAAGTGCAGCATGTCCGGGTTGGCCAGAATGAAGTTCGCGTGGTCGCGGATCCAGCGGCGGGAGGCCTGGTCGGTGTCGCCGTCGTAGGTTTCAGCCCGGACGGTAGGGAGGTTCAGGGACCGGATCGCTGCGAGCTGGTCTGCCGCCAGCGCCTTGGTGGGGGAGAGATAGAGCGTCACGGCGCCGTCGTCGTGGATCTTTCCGGGCTCCGACAGGACGCGGAGTTCGGACCGGTGAATCGCGTCCAGCGCCGGCAGCTGGTAGGCGAGGGACTTCCCGGACGCCGTCCCGGTGGCGATCACCACGTGATCGCCACCATGGGCAATGTCTGCTGCCCGGATCTGGTGCCGATAGGGCTGGTGAACGCCGAGCTTGCCGTAGGCCGCGACCAGGTCCGGGTGCGCCCAGTCCGGCCACGGTTCGTGCACGGCGGCGCGCGCCGGAATGGTCCGCACATGCCGGAGCTGCTCCGGGTCCGGGCCACGGCCCAGCAAAGGAATCAGCGAGTCATGGGGGTTCACCCCAACATTCTTTCATTCGTGCAAAAATCGCCCGCACGGAACAACGCAGGGAGGAGGGAACAGCGGACACGACAGACCAGCGAACCGGCGCGGAGCAGCTGACCCGGGACACAGCCCGGAGGGAGGGAAATGCCGGGAGGGTCAGACCACGGAGAGGTCGGATCCTTCGTCGGAGGCGGAGAGCATCAGCACGTGGCACACCGAGGACCAGCCCAGATGCGAATACAGCTTCTGCCCGTCAAGGGACGCCAGCAGGAGTCCGTCCTCCACGTCGTGGGAGAACGCCTGCGCCGCCAGTGCCTTCATGATGAAGCTGCCCAGGCCCCGGCGCTGGAAGGAGGGCTCGGTGACGATTTTGTCGAAGACCGCGGTGCCGTTGATGACCACCACGCGGCCGCTCACCGCCAGAGTGTCGCCCGAGCGGACTTCGGCAAAGTGGACCCCGTCGGACTCCCACGTTTTCAGGGACAGGTCGTCGTCCGAGAGCCACGGGTCCTCGGAGTCCTGCGTTTCCATGTCCACGACCATCATGGCTTGGGACGCTGACGTGGCGTTGAGGTTGTGCTGTTCAGCCAGGAGCTTGTAGCGTCCCACATCATTGGTCAGGATGGTCAGAACCCGCTTGGGGGCCTCGGCAGTCTTTGCAGCAAGGTCCGCGAACTCGGCGTCCGTGGGGTCGGAGGCGAAGTATTCCCAGTCCCCGGTCGTGTCCGCACGCAGGGCAGCGGGGAACCGTCCCTCGGTGCGCGTTTCATAGCCCCGGCAACCAGCCCAACCGGCTACCCAGACTTCAAGCAAATGAGTGATGTCTCCAACCATGGCTTCTGGCGTCATGTGATGAGAGTATTCCAGCGCTGTCACAAGTAACAGAGCTTTGGCGCTTGCTTATGCAATTGTGATAGGAGGCTCTTCCCCGGTCCGAATCCGTCCCCGACGCCTACCAAGTACCCTTAAATACGTGGCTTTGAACCGAATCGTACTCTTTTACGGCTTTACTCCCATCGCAGACCCGGACGCTGTTCGGCTCTGGCAGCGTGCCCTGTGCGAGAAGCTCGGCCTGACCGGACGGATCCTCATCTCCAAGGACGGCATCAACGCCACCGTCGGCGGGGAGATCGGGGCCGTCAAGCAATACGTGAAAACCACGCGTGAATACAAGGGCTTCCACGGCATCGACGTCAAGTGGTCCGATGGCGGGGCGGAGGACTTTCCCCGCCTAAGCGTCAAGGTCCGCGATGAGATTGTTTCGTTCGGCGCTCCCGGCGAGCTGAAGGTGGACCAGAACGGCGTCGTGGGGGGCGGAACGCACCTGCTGCCCGAGGAACTGCACGAACTCGTCGACGCCAGGAAGGCCAGCGGCCAGGACGTCGTGTTCTTCGACGGCCGCAACGCGTTCGAGGCACAGATCGGCAAGTTCAAGGACGCCGTCGTCCCCGACGTCGCCACCACCCATGACTTCATCACCGAACTCGACTCCGGCAAGTACGACCACCTCAAGGACCAGCCGGTCGTCACCTATTGCACCGGGGGCATCCGCTGCGAGGTGCTGTCCAGCCTCATGGTGAACCGCGGCTTCAAGGAGGTGTACCAGCTGGACGGCGGGATCGTGCGCTACGGCGAAAAGTTCAAGGACCAGGGCCTCTGGGAAGGCTCCCTGTATGTCTTCGACAAACGCATGCACCTCGAATTCAGCGAGGACGCCCGGACCATAGGCGAGTGCGTCCGGTGCCAGGCGCCCACCAGCAAGTTCGAGAACTGCTCGAACCCCAGCTGCCGCACCCTCACCCTGTACTGCGCCGAGTGCGCTGCCACCCCCGAGACCCTGCGCTGCCCGGACGGCTGCGCCGCCTGAGCTGGCGCGCCTGCGCCCCTGAGCGGTCCGGGCCAGCGAGCGACTGGCAGCCGTTGCGTCAGATCCGGCTGATCCGGTAGGCGAAATTGGCGTCCGAGCGCGCCTCCACCGTCACCCGAAGCACGGAGTCCTCGGACAGGTGCACCACATTGACGCGCGACGTGCCGCACCGGAGGCTCAGGTCCACCAGGGCGAACTCTGCGTCGCGGACGGTGAATGAGACCCGCCGCTCGCTGCGGCATGCGAGGGTGAGGGAGTACGTGCCGCCCGGCAGTTGCTTGGTGGATTCGGTCTTGCTGCCGCCCTTGGCAACGCTGCCGTAGCTGGTGTGGAAGACCTGTCCCTCGGCGTCGGGCAGGACTTCCTTCGCCCATTCCGTGAGTTCCTGACCGGACACCGGCTCGTTCTCCAGCGGATCACGCGGCAGCACGGGATCCGTCACCACCGGGGCGGTGTCCGGTAGTTCGCCCCGGCCGTCGTCGTAGCTGTATTCACAGCCGCCCAGAACGGCTGCCACCAGCACAAACAAAAGCACGACGGCGGCTGCCGGCGCCCGCAGCCACAGCATGCGGTGCGCCCGCCCCAGGAAACGATGCGCGGAGGCCATCCGCACCGCGGGCATACCCCGACTTTAAGCCTGCCGGAGGCGCCGGTACAGATGGCAATCCGCCGGAAGAAAAAATTCGCCCGGGCCGTCCCCGATCTGCGGGATCCGTAGGGCGCCGCCGCTGACCGGCCCCGGGTTACGGCGCAGGAACGAGGTGGTAGGCGTACAGGAGCGGCGCGTCCACGCTGGAGGCGCTGATCTCCATCCGCCCGGTCTTCGGCACGGAGATCCTCGCGGTTTCGCGGCTGCCGTTGCAGGCCGCCCCGGCTTCCGTCAGTTCCTTGCCGGCGAGCGTCACAGCGAAGAACGCCTTGCCGCCGCCGTCGCACGTGATGGTCAGTGTGTAGTCACCCGCCGGTACGCTGGCTGCCGCCTGGATAATCCTGTCCCGGTTGAGGATCTTGCCGGAGTCCTCCAGCAATGCCTGGCCGTCGGACGGCAGCGCGGTGGCCCGCCACTGCGGAACATCGGCATTTTCGACGGACACCACGGGGGAGCAGGCAGTAGCTGCCAGCAGGATGAGGGCGGACGCAGCCGTCCCGCCCAAGGCACGGGTAATCAGAGGACAACGTTCAGGCATGGCTTAAAACTTACCCGTTTGAGGTGCCGCCGGTTGCCGTCCCCCTCCTCCCGCTCCGCCGTGACGCCACAAAAGAGACAAGTCTGTCTGCCTCGGTCAGGGCTTTGGCCATGCCTGCGGAGGTCGCCAGTATCCGCTCGCCCCGGGACTCCAGGGTCACGGGAATGACCGTTGCCCGCGCCGCAGCGTCCGGTGGCACGGCGGCTTCACGATGCGGGGGCCGAGACTCCGGGGCCTGCGGTTCCCCGGCCTGGCGCCGGGCGCTTTCCTCGGACAGGGTCAGGGCATCGATCTTGGCGCCGCCGATCTTGTCCAGCATCTCGTAGTCCTCGTCGGTGCACAGATCGCTGGCCCCAAGGTGTTTCAATGCCACCAGGCCAACGACGGCCCTGCTGAAGTCGCGGTCCATGGCAAGGTCGATGGCCCACTGCGTCCGCTTCCACCACTGGTCCCGCCGGTCCGCCTCGCGCCGCTGGGCGAGCGCGCGCCACGCGATCCAGCCAGCAATGACTGCGGCCAGCAGCGGTGCGAATGCCGCCGCGTACCGCAGCCAATCGGGATCGGCCGCCACTGCCTGGGTTCCGAGCATGGCCCCACTGTAGCTTTCGCCGCCCACAACCATCAGGCACCACAGCCGCGCCAGGGCCTGAAACGTGGCGGCGCCGCGGCCGAAAGGGCCGAAAGGTCCCAAAAGGATGGGGACCGGCATGCAGGCGCGGGCGGGAAATAGACTTGCCCGGTGACCGAACCAATGCACTTCACCGCCGGCAACACTCCCGACGCACCGCGCAGCGACCGGACCGAGCTCCTGCAGGCGCTGGCCGCAGACCTCCGGGAGGTGGGCTACACCCTGGAGGGCGTGGCGGACCTGCTGGGGGAATCGGCCTACGAGGCCCTCAACCGGGACCAGCTCATCCCGGCACTGATCGTGACGGAAGCAGCAGCCGCCGGCGGGCCGCGCACCGCGGCGCTGGCCGCCGTCGTGCGTTTCTGGCTTTTGGCCGTTCCGCAGGAAGGGGCGGTGCTCGACGGCGCGCTGCCGCGGACCCGCGCCGAAGGACTCGTGGCGCTGGGGCTGGCCAAAGTCGCTGGGACCGAGGTTGCTGCCGAAGCGGACCTGCGCCCCTACGGCTGGGACTCGGGCGACGGCGGTGTCGAAATCTGGGTGGCCAGCGACCTTGCCGCCCACCAGCGGCCCGGCGTCCTCAGGCACGACCACGTCCTGGGGATCGGGCAGGCGTCCACCACCCTTGTCCAGTCCACCATCCGCCGGCCGGCCGGCAGAGCGCTGGACCTGGGCACCGGCTGCGGCATCCAGACCTTCCATCTCCTGCAGCACAGCGGCCACGTCACCGCCACGGACATCTCGGCCCGGGCCCTCGCATTCACGCGCTTCAACCTCCTGCTCAATGCGGCAGCCCTCGACATTGATCCGAAGCAGCCGGAAGAACGGGTGAACCTGCGGCTCGGGTCGCTCCTCGAGCCCGTTGCCGGCGAGACATTCGACCTCGTCGTGTCCAATCCGCCCTTCGTCATCACACCGCGCACTGCGGGCGAGGCCGCGGCCGACCAGTTCACCTACCGCGACGGCGGCCTGCCGGGGGACGATATCGTCGCGTCGCTGATCCGTTCCCTGCCCGATGTGCTCGCACCGGGCGGAACAGCCCAGCTTTTGGGCAACTGGGAAATCCCGGAAGGCTCGGACTGGGATGAGCGGCCGCAAAGCTGGGCCGGTCCGGACACGGACGCATGGTTCATCCAGCGCGAACAGGTGGGGCCCGAACAGTACGCCGAGACCTGGCTGCAGGATGCCTCCGAAGCCCGGGACCGCCGGCACTACCAGGAGGCCTACGCCGCCTACCTGGCCGACTTCGCGTCCCGGAATGTCGGCGGGATCGGCTTCGGCATGATCTTCCTGCGCCGGCCGGCCGGTGAGCGGCGGATCCACCGGTTCGAGGAGATCACCTACCCGATCGAACAGCCGGTCGGGCCGCATCTGGGGGCAGCGGTCGAAAGGGCCGACTGGCTGGCGGACCACGACGTTTCCGCAGCTCACCTGCTCGTGGCCGAGGACGTCACCGAGGAACGCCACCAGCGCCCCGGCGCCGAACACCCCGGCGTTATCCTCCTGCGCCAAGGAGCAGGCCTCCGCCGCACCAACCTGCTGAGCACCGAACTGGCGGGCTTTGTCTCCGCGTGCGACGGCGACCTGACCGCCAGCCAGATTATCGGCGCCCTTGAGGCGCTGCTGGGCGGGACGGAGGAGTTCGACGGCGACGCTTTCCGGGCAGGTCTGCTCACCGAAGTGGCCAATCTGGTCCGGGACGGATTCCTGCTGCCCGTTGACCCGGACTGATAGCGATCCGATAGCGCGAACGGACACTTGAGGCCCACGAAGGTGCTCAACTGTCCGTTCGCGCTGAGTTTGTCAGTTAATGCTGGGGCTTGTCAGTTAATCAGGGCGCGGCCCATCCCGGGGGCAGGGACGTCGATGGTGAAGCCGCACATGCAGCGGTAGGTCACGGCGTCGGCTGCGCCCACGGCCTTCACCGAACGGATCAGCCGCTGGCCTTCCACCCTGATGGCCATCTCCAGCGAAAACTCCTGATCGAGGCGCTTCATGGGCCGCCTGCAGTGCCGGGGCGTGCCCGTTGGCGCCAGCAGGACGCCGTCCGTGGCTGCGCCGGCGTCCTGGCCTGCGCCCGTGAGTTCAGGGGCGGACCGGGTTGTGGGTACCAAAGCGTCGTCGTCGAGGGTAATCATGGTCATCCTTTGGGCTTCTCACGGGGCCGCCAACGCCGGCGGCCCCGCCGCGAACTGCTTGCGGGAGGTCTGTTTACGCCTGTAAGCAAAGCATGCTTAGTATTCCCGGAGCAAGCCGGCCGGCCCCTGAATGCGAATGTCAAGCATTTCTTTCAGAACCTCATCGTGCTGCGTAGACTGAAGGAGTGAGTACAGATACGCCGTCTTCGGGACCGGCGGAAACCCCGCAGCCGGACGCCGCGCCGCGCCGCAGGACCCGGCCGGAAAAGAAGGTGGAGATCACCGACCCCAAAGCGATCCGGGCCCTGGCCCACGCCGCCCGCCTGGAGGTCATTTCCGAGCTGTACTCCACGCAGTCCAGCCGGACGGCCACGGAACTGGCCCAGCAGACCGGGCTCACTCCCAGCGCGATGAGTTACCACCTGCGGGCGCTGCAGAAATGGGGCATAGTGGTCCCCGCCGAGCCGTCGGCCGACGCCCGCGAACGCCGGTGGAAGGCTGCCGGTACCGATTTTGCGATCAATTCCGGCGGGGCCGTGGCCGGTCCGGACTTTGCGGTAATCGACCTCGAACTGGACGCGTTCCGCCGCCGAGCCAGCGCCTACGCCCGTGCCCGGGACGAACACCGCCAGCGCGGTGACTCCTCCGAGCCGGCCCCGGCGGTTCTGCTCGCCAGCAACCTCCTCTACCTGACGGCCGAGCAGCGCAACGAACTGACGGAAAGGGTTTTTGACCTCCTTCGCGACTACGAACTGGATGATCCCAGCCGCATTCCACCCGGTGCCGAGCGGACCGCCACCATGTGGTCCATGATTCCCGACGACCGCACCCTGCCGGGGGCATCGGGCGGCCACGAAGGCACCTGACGGGCGCGGCCGAATGCCCTCTGCCAGGCTCCGGGGACACGCCCGGGCCGCCGGCAGTCCGGCCAGGACAACAGCCGTGACGGGGGCCACCGTTTTCCACATGACAGCGCAGAATTCTGCAAAATATGGTGAACTAGGCCAATATGGGCTGATCTGCCCGAGCAACCTTTTTTGTAGGAGCACTGTGCCAAGCAAGGCCAAAACCGGCAAGAAACTCGTGATTGTGGAGTCTCCGGCCAAGAGCAAGACCATCGCCAAGTACCTGGGCGAGGGCTTCATTGTTGAGGCCTCCATCGGTCACATCCGCGACCTGCCGCAGCCGTCCGAGCTTCCCGCGGAACTGAAGAAAACCTCGCTGGGCAAGTTCGCCGTCGACGTCGAAAACGACTTCAAGCCCTACTACGTGGTCTCTCCGGACAAGAAGAAAAAGGTGGCCGAGCTCAAGGCCCAGCTGAAAGACGCCGACGCGCTCTATCTCGCAACCGATGGGGACCGCGAGGGCGAAGCCATCGCGTGGCACCTTCTGGAGGTCCTGAAGCCCAAGGTCCCCGTCTACCGGATGACCTTCGGTGAGATCACCAAGGAAGCCATCCACCGCGCCATGGACAACCTGCGCGACGTCGATGCCGCCCTGGTGGATGCCCAGGAAACCCGGCGCATCCTGGACCGCCTCTACGGTTACGAGATCTCCCCGGTGCTGTGGCGCAAGGTGGCGCGCGGCCTGTCCGCCGGTCGCGTGCAGTCCGTGGTCACGCGCATGGTGGTGGACCGCGAACGGGAGCGCATGGCGTTCAAGGCCGCGTCCTACTGGGACCTGACCGGCCAGTTCGGTGCCGACGCCGGCTCCTTCAAAGCGAAGCTCGCCGCTGTTGACGGCGCCAAGGTCGCCACCGGCCGGGACTTTAACGACGACGGCGAACTCACCTCGCGCAACGTGGCCCACCTTAACGAGGAACTCGCCACCTCCCTGGCCGACGCCCTGCAGGACGCCGATTTCCGTGTCCGCTCCGTGGACACCAAGCCGTACACCCGCCGCCCCGCCGCGCCGTTCACCACCTCCACGCTGCAGCAGGAGGCCGGCCGCAAGCTGCGGTTCTCATCCAAGAGCACCATGCAGGTGGCCCAGCGGCTGTACGAAAACGGCTACATCACCTATATGCGTACCGACTCGTCGGCGCTGAGCGACGAGGCCGTCACGGCTGCGCGCCGCCAGGCCGCCGAGCTGTACGGCCCCGAGTACGTTCCGCAGTCGCCGCGCGTCTACACCAGCAAGGCCGCCAACGCGCAGGAGGCCCACGAGGCCATCCGCCCCGCCGGTGACTCCTTCCGCACCCCGGCGCAGGTTGCCAAGCAGCTCAGCGGCGACGAATTCCGCCTGTATGAGCTGATCTGGAAGCGCACCGTCGCCTCCCAGATGGGCGACGCCAAGGGCTCCACCGCCACCATCCGCCTGGGCGCGGTTGCCTCCGACGGCCGCGACGCCGAATTCTCGGCCTCCGGCACGGTCATCACCTTCCCCGGCTTCCTGGCCGCCTATGAGGAAGGCAAGGACGAAAGCCGCGGCGACGACGAATCCGACGATGCCCGCCGCCTGCCGAACGTCGCGAAGGGTGACGCGCTGGCAGCCTCGGACATTCTCGCCGTCGGCCACGAGACCTCGCCGCCGCCGCGCTACACCGAAGCGTCGCTGACGGCCGAGCTGGAAAAGAAGGGCATCGGACGCCCCTCCACCTACGCCTCCACGATCTCCACCATCCAGGACCGCGGCTACGTGCGGAAGCAGGGCTCTGCCCTGGTGCCGAGCTGGATCGCCTTCTCCGTGGTTCGGCTCCTCGAACAGCACTTCACGGACTACGTGGACTATGAGTTCACGGCCGACATGGAAGGCGACCTGGACAAGATCGCCAACGGCCAGGCTGCGGGCACCGCCTGGCTCAAGCACTTCTACTACGGCGAAGATACCGACCCCGGCCTGCTGAGCATCGTGAACAACCTGGGCGAGATCGACGCCCGCGAGATCAACTCCGTGCCCATCGCGGACGGCATCACGCTGCGCGTCGGCAAGTTCGGCCCCTACCTGGAGAGCTCCCTGCCCACGGTGGACCCCAAGACCGGCGAAGTGATGGAGTCCGCCCGCGCCAACGTCCCGGAGGACCTCGCCCCGGACGAACTCACCGCCGCCAAGGCAGTGGAGCTCATGGAAACCGCGGCGCCCGAGGAACGGGTCCTGGGTGCCGATCCGCACACCGGACACACGGTTGTTGCCAAGAACGGCCGCTACGGCGCCTACGTCACCGAGATCATCCCGGAGATGACCGAGGAGCAGCTGGCCAACCTCCCCGTGGAGTACTACAAGAACGGCAAGCCCAAGCCGCCGAAGAAGCCTGTCAAGGCCAAGCCGCGCACCGGTTCGCTGTTCAAGTCCATGACCGTGGAATCCGTCACCCTGGACGAGGCGCTGCAGCTCATGAGCCTTCCCCGGGTCCTCGGTCAGGACGCCGAGGGCAACCCGATCACGGTGCAGAACGGCCGCTTCGGCCCGTACCTGAAGAAGGGCACGGACTCGCGGTCCATCGGCTCGGAAGAGGAAATCTTCACCATCACCCTGGAGCAGGCGCTGGAGATCTACTCCGAGCCCAAGCAGCGCGGCGCCCGCGCAGCCGTGCCGCCCCTGGCCGAGTTCGGACCGGACCCGGTGTCGGAGAAGAACATCGTGGTGAAGGAGGGCCGCTTCGGTCCGTACATCACCGACGGCATCACCAACATCACCGTGCCCCGCAGCACCTCGCTGGAGGAACTGACCCGGGAACGCGCCGTCGAACTTCTCGCCGAAAAGCGGGCCAAGGGCCCGGTTAAGCGCACCACCACGCGCAAGGCCCCGGCGAAGAAGGCTGCAGCCAAGAAGTAGGGCCGGTCCGGCCCGGGTCACCGGGCCGGAATTGCTTCGCGCCACGCAACGTGGTCGAGTAGATGCATGACTGAACAGCCGGAACCCGCAGACATCACGCCGCTGAACGATCTTGAGGAGAAGCTCGCCCGGGGCGGCCAGCCGGACGCCGATCCGGTGGACGTCATCCTGTCGTTCCTCAACAACGAGGTCTACATCATCAGTTCCGACGCGCTCGAGGGCCAGGACTCGCAGGTCGAGCCGCTGGTGCTGGGCAACGCGGACGGCCAGCCGGTCCTTGCCGTTTTCTCGCACCCCACCCGGGTGGACGCGCAGTACCTGGAAGCAGCCCCGAACGTCCTGGGCACCCAGGGTGCGGCGATCATCGCCAACATCGGCGATGAACTGGGCATGGTCATCAACCCGGGCGCGGCCTACGGCTTCGAGATCAACCCCGAGGGCATCGCCAACATCAAGCGCGACTTCAAGCGCGCCGACGAAGTGGACCCCAACCCCGCCGGCCTCGAAGGCGAGTAACCCCGCGCGGCTGTCCGCAGGCCAAAGCACGCAATGTAGGTGACGGGTTGCGTCCGCTGCGCCGGCGGGGGGAATAATGGCAGGATGCGGCTAGGCGTCCTCGACATCGGTTCAAACACTGTCCACCTCCTGCTGGTGGATGCCCACCCCGGCGCACGGCCTGTGCCTTTCGCCTCACACAAGCGCCCCCTCTCGCTGGTGCAGTACCTCGATGAGGACGGCAACATCACCGACGCCGGCCAGCATGAGCTCACGGAGTTCGTGCTCGAGGCCTGGGAGTTTGCAGCGCGGCACAAGGCTGACGACCTGCTGGCCTTCTGTACCTCGGCCATCCGCGAGGCCACCAACGGCCCTGCGGTGCTCGCCCGCGTGAAGCACGAAACCACCGTGACTCTGCAGGAACTCACGGGCAGCGAGGAAGCGTCCATGACGTTCTTCGCCGTCCGACGCTGGTACGGCTGGGGCGCCGGCACCGTCCTGAACTTCGACATCGGCGGCGGTTCCTTCGAAATGGCGCTGGGGCAGGACGAACTGCCGGAACTTGCAACCTCCGTGCCCCTGGGCGCGAGCCGGCTGACCCGGGACTGGCTGCACGAGGATCCGCCGTCCGCAAAGAGCGTCAAGGAACTGCGCCGCTACATCCGGACCACCCTCAAACCGGTGGTCCGCAGCTTCAATGAGGTGGGCAAGGCAAATGTCGTGGCCGGTACCTCGAAGACCTTCCGCTCCCTGGCCCGGATCGCCGGTGCAGCCCCCAGCGCCGCCGGCCCGTACGTGAAGCGCGACCTCAACCGCACGGACCTTGGCCTCTGGGCCCAGCGAATTTCCGCCATGAAGTCCGAAGACCGGCTGCACCTGCCGGGCGTCTCCGAGGCACGGGCCAACCAGCTCCTCGCCGGTGCCCTGGTGGCTGAAGCGGCGCTGGAGCTCTTTGAGTACAAGAAGATCAAGATCTGCCCGTGGGCGCTGCGCGAGGGCCTCATCCTCCGGCGGCTCGATCAGCTGGTCTTTGACGGTCCGCTTGAGCCGGCTCCGCACGTGGGTGTCCCGCAGGTCTCTGCGCTGCCGGCCGTCTAGGGTTTCCTGCCGCCCGGGGCGGCACAAGCCTGCTGCTCTCCGGGGCTGCCTTAAACGAGTAAACGCCGGCCGGTTACGCAGAAGAAGCTGGGGGGAACACTTCTGCAACCGGCCGGCGCAACGCCGGTCCCGAAGGACCGGCTCCATCACTCGCACCTGTGAGGCGTTTACGACTCTAGCGAGGGAGTTTGGGTGTTCTGCGGGATTTACCTGACAACACGCTGGGAATCCGTCGGCCGCCGGGCTGGAGCTTAAAAAGCAAAGACACCGACGGCCCGCTGCAGAAAAATGGGCAAAACCACTGCAGACCGTCGGTGCCTGACAAGCATCCCCATGCTTGCTTCATCACTCGCACCCTCAATGAGGTAATACCTACGTTAGGGGCCGAATGTGTGTGAATGCTTCGGCCAACATGTGAGCTTCCTGTGAATGGCCACGGTCTGCATCCGGAGCGATGAACTGCAATGATGGAGCAATGAGCAACCGAATCGCATTCCTTGGCTGTGGATCAATGAACGAGGCCATCCTGGGCGGCCTGCTGGAGAGCGGCACGGATCCCATGGAGATCGTGGCCACCGTCCGCCGTGCGGAGCGGGCAGCGGAGCTGGCCGAACGGCATACCGGCATCACCGCCATTGCCGGCAGCGAAGAACCCGACAACAACAAGCAGGCGGCTAAGGGGGCCGGCGTCGTGATTCTCGGCGTGAAGCCCGTGGGCATCGCCGAGCTGGCCCGGGAAGTCAGTGGCTCCCTGTCCCCGGATGCGATTGTCATCAGCGTTGCGGCCGCCGTCTCCATCGCCCAGCTCGAAGCCGCCCTGCCCGCGGGCCAGGCGGTCATCAGGACGATGCCGAACACCCCGGCGAAGCTGGGCCGCGGCGTGGTCTCGGTGTCTGCCGGCACCAACTGCTCGCCGGAGCAGCTCCAGCGGGCGAAGGACATCCTTGGCGCGGTGGGGACCGTCGTCGAAATTCCCGAGGAGCAGGTGGACGCGTTGAGCGCCATCAGCGGTTCGGGCCCGGCTTACGCGTTCTACCTGGCTGAGGCCATGGCCGCGGCCGGCGTCGAACTCGGCCTGGATGAGGAGCTGGCGCTCCTGCTGGCACGCGAAACCGTGGCCGGGGCCGGCCTCATGCTCGCTGAACCCGGCGCCGAACCGGCCGCCCTGCGCAAAGCCGTGACCAGCCCCAACGGGACCACCGAACGCGCCATCGCCACGTTCGATGACCGCGGCATGCCGGCCATCATCGCCGCGGGCGCACGCGCCGCCGCCGACCGTGCCGCAGAGATCACCAAACAGCTCGGCTAATCCCCACCCGCACCCTAACCTCGCAAGCTCGGCCAGGGAACCCTGCGGGCGTGGGCCCACCACCCGCACCCTAACCTCGCAAGCTCGGCCAGGGAACCCTGCGGGCGTGGGCCCACCACCCGCACCGGAGTTTTTGTCCAGATACCGCGGGTTAAGGCCCCTTTTGGGCCCGATATCTGGACAAAAACTCTCCCCACGGCGTTAGGGAACGACGGCGGCTGGTGCGTTGCGGACGACGGCGGGCGGCGCCGTCGTCGGGCGCCTTACCAACCTCGCCGCTACGGCCGGGCCGCGAACCGCTCCAGCAGGTCCACGTGGCCGGAGACGATCAGCATGTCGCGGGCGGACACCTTGGTCTCGGGCCGGGCATAGGTGAAGTCCTCGCCCGGGGATTTCACGCCCACGATGGTCACGCCGTATTTGGACCGCACCTTGGACTCGTCCAGCGTGAAACCGACCGTTTCACGCGGCGGATACATCTTGACGATCGCGAAGTCGTCGTCGAATTCGATGAAGTCCAGCATGCGCCCGGAGACCAGGTGCGCAGCGCGGACGCCGGCGTCGGCCTCGGGGTAGATGACGTGGTTGGCGCCGATGCGGGTGAGGATCTTGCCGTGGGACGGTGTGATGGCCTTGACCCACAGGTGCTCGATGCCGAGGTCCACCAGGTTCACGGTGATGAGCACCGAGGACTCAATGGACGTGCCTACGCCCACCACTGCTGAGCTGAACTCCTGCGCGCCCAGCTGCCGCAGCGCGTCGATGTTGGTGGCATCGGCCTCCACCACGTGGGTCAGAACGGGCGACCACTTCTGCACCAGGGACCTGTCGCGCTCAATGGCCAGCACCTCGCGGCCCTGCTTTACCAGCTGCTCAGCGGTGGAGGAGCCGAAGCGGCCCAGCCCGATCACCAGGACCGGTGCGTTGTGGGCGGGGCGGTTGGGGGCGCCTGACGAATTAGCCAATGATGGGCCTCTCTTCCGGGTAGTGGTACAGCTGGCTGCGCTGGCGCAGGGCCAGGGCGGCGGCAAGCGTGACGGTGCCGACGCGGCCGGCGAACATCAGGATGGACAGCACATACACGCCTTCCGGCGGCAGCTCGGCGCTGAGGTTTGTGCTCAGGCCGACGGTGGCGAAGGCTGAAATGGTTTCGAAGAGCACCCGGTCCAGGGAGGCGCCGCTGATGTGCAGGAGCAGGAAGGCGGACGCGGACACCAGCGTGGCTCCGGCGACGATTACCGAGATGGCCACGCGCATGGTGCCTTCCGGGATAGTGCGGCCGTAAACCTTGACGTCGGCGTCGCCGCGGGCCTCGGCGATGATGGCCAGGAACATGACGGCGATGGTGGTGACCTTGATGCCGCCTGCCGTTGAGGCGGAGCCGCCGCCGGCGAACATGAGGGCGTCAGTGAGCAGCTTGGTGGTGGATTCCATCTGGTTCTGGTCCACGAGGTTGAAGCCGCCGGAGCGCGTCATGACGGAGGCGAAGAGCGAGTGCGTGATCTTGTCGCCGAGGTCCATGCCGCCGATGGTCCGGGTGTTGTCCCACTCCATGAGCGCCCACAGAACGGTGCCGGCCGCGAGCAGGATGAACGAGACCTGGATGGTGAGCTTCGTGTGCAGGTTCCACTTTTTCCAGTTCAGCCCGTTTTGCTGCAGCACCATGACCACGGGGAAGCCCAGGCTGCCTAGGAACACGCCCAGCATGAGCGGAATGAGGATCCAGAGGTCCGTTTCGTAGGGGACGATGCCGTCCGAGTGCGGGGTGAATCCGGCGTTGTTGAAGGACGAGATCGCGTAAAAGACGCCGTGCCAGACAGACTGCCAAAAAGGCTCACCGAGGACCATGAAGCGCGGGATCAGGGCGACCGCGAGGGTGGCCTCGATGACCACGGAGGTGGTGATGACGATCCGCAGCAGCGTACCCACCTCACCAAGCCGGCCGGCGTTGTTCATGGCTTCCTGGGCGATGAGCTTGCCCCTGACCCCCAGCTTCTTGCTCACCATGAGGGCCAGCAGCGAGGCCAGCGTCAGCGTGCCGAGGCCGCCGACGAAAATGCCGACCAGGATGATCAGCTGCCCGAAGAATGACCAGTGCACGGCGGTGGAGACCACGGTCAGGCCCGTAACGCAGACGGCAGAGACCGCCGTGAAGAGCGCCTGGTGGAGCGGGGTAAAGTCGCCCGTTGCCGAGGACGCCGGCAGCGACAGCAGGGCGGTGAAGAGGACGATGACCACCACGAAGGCGCTCAGGGCAAGGCGGGCCGGCGACGTGTTGGCAATGTCATCGATGAAGTCACGGATGCCCGTGAATATCCACAGGCCCTCACGCTCCGGCGTTGCGGGTTGCCAGCTGGCCGGGCTCTTGGACCTCGACTGGCTTTGGGTCATGTGCGGCTGTTCCTCGATTGACTCTGCTTCCTCCAGTAGTAAACCACTAATCCCCGCGCCGTGGCCGGGCCCGGGAGCAGACCGCGCTCCGGTAGCCTGTCAGTAATGACATTCCAGCCCGGACTCAGCCTCCCCGCATTGCCAACGACGGTGGTGTGGGACGCCGCCATGACGGCGTATAACTTCGGCCCGGGCCACCCCATGGCACCCGAGCGCATGGACCTGACAGCCCGGCTGGCCGGGAGCCTGGGCCTGCTGGACCTCGCCCACGTCACATTGGCTGCCCCGGACGTGGCCGACGACGGCGAACTCACCACCGTCCACAGCCCCGACTTTGTGGCCGCGGTGCGCCGGGCCAGCGACAATCCGGCCGCCGCGGACGAGTCCTACGGGCTGGGCACCGAGGATGATCCCGCCTTTGCCGGAATGCACGAGGCCGCGGCCCGCCTGGCCGGCGGTTCCCTGCTCGCGGCGGGCTCGATCCTGGACGGCTCAGCAGTGCGGGCCGTGAACTTCGGCGGCGGACTGCACCATGCGTCGCGGGACCGCGCCAGCGGCTTTTGCGTCTACAACGATGCCGCCTTGGCGGTCCGGAAACTGCTCGACGGCGGCGTGCAGCGCGTGGCATACATCGACGTCGATGCCCACCACGGCGACGGGACGCAGAGCATCTTCTGGGACGACCCCCGCGTCCTCACCATCTCCCTGCATGAGACCGGAATGTCCCTGTTCCCCGGCACCGGCTTCGCCAACGAGATCGGCGGCCCCGGGGCCTTGGGCAGCGCGGTGAATGTGGCACTGCCCGCCGGGACGGGGGACGCCGGCTGGCTGCGGGCATTCCATGCCGTGGTCCCGCAGCTCGTTGGCGCGTTCGCACCTGAGGTCATCGTCAGCCAGCACGGCTGCGACTCGCACCGGCTCGATCCGCTCACCCATCTCAACGTCAGCGTCGACGGACAGCGCGAGGCCGCATCCGCCGTCGCGGGCCTCGCCGCGAGGTACTGCGGTGACCGCTGGATCGCCACCGGCGGCGGCGGGTACCACATCACGGGCGTGGTGCCGCGGACGTGGAGCCACCTGATCGGCATAGCTGCAAACCGTCCGGTGCCGCTGCGGACGCCCGTGCCGGAGCCGTGGCGGTCGTATGTGCAGGAGCGCTACGGCGTTGACACGCCCGAGACCATGGGCGACGACGCCGACGTCTGGTGGCGCTCCTGGGAGGTGGGCTTCGATCCCAACGACGACATCGACCGCACCGTGATGGCCACGCGCAAGGAAGTCTTCCCCCTGTACGGCCTGGATCCCTGGTTCGACTAGGTCCGAGTCCCTTCACGGGGCAACCCGCCCGCGAAATAGTAGATGCCATTCGGCGTATATGTCGCTAGGGTGGGTCTCATGGTGACAGACGACGTATTTGCCGTCATTGCTGAGGCAACGCGGCGCGACATTCTCGTGTCCCTCCAGGCGGGGGACAAAGCTGTGGGGGAGCTGGTCGAGGAGCTCGCCGCCAGCCAGCCCACCATCTCCAAACACCTGAAGGTG
Organism: Arthrobacter sp. NPDC056691; assembly: GCF_042791415.1. Classification (NCBI taxonomy): domain Bacteria; kingdom Bacillati; phylum Actinomycetota; class Actinomycetes; order Micrococcales; family Micrococcaceae; genus Arthrobacter; species Arthrobacter sp. NPDC056691. The sequence continues at coordinate 13,169 of NZ_JBHTXX010000027.1, read as the reverse complement.
CTCCGCGAAGCCGACCTGGTCAGCATGCGCGCGCAGGGCCAGAAGCGGTACTACGCGCTCAATCCCAAGCCGCTGGCCGGCGTCGCAAGCTGGCTGGAGACGTTCGACGTCGGACGCCCGGCGTCCGCCGCAGCGTCACCGCACGCCGCAAGCCAGCAGGCGGAGGAAGTCCAGGCCGGTACTGGCCGGGCCGCCGTGTCCGCCGGAACTCCCGCCCCGGCCGCGTCCGGCCCGTCGGCCGACCAGGCCTCAGAGATCCCGGACGCCTTCGCGGCGGCCGGGGCCGACGCAGTGGCACATGCCGGCAGCGCGGCGGATGACGCCACCCACGCACCCGGGCGACCGGCGAGCGGCCAGCTGAGTCCCGCCGTCGTGGTTGCCGGCGGACAGGTACCCGGACCCGCCGGCCAGGACGACACCGTCCCGCAGCAGATCGGCCGCACCGTGGGCCGCGCCGCGACGAAGGCCGCCGACCTGCTGGCGAACCTCCCCAAGTTCGGCCGCAAAAAGTAACCCCACCCAACTGACTCGCAGTTGTTGTCGTTTTGGAGCCTCAAAACGACAACTAATGCGAGTCAGTTGGGCGGAGGGGCCGTTACTTGCCGAGGATCCGCACGTGGTCCGGGGTCAGCTCGGAGATGCTGCTGACGCCCAGCAGCGCCATGGTGCGGGCCATGTCCTTTTCCAGGATCTGCAGGACGCGGTCGACACCTGCCCTGCCGCCGGCCATGAGCCCGTACAGGTAGGCGCGGCCGATGAGCGTGAAGTCGGCACCGAGGGCCAGGGCGGCGATGATGTCGGCGCCGCTCATGATGCCGGTGTCCAGCATGATCGCGGCGTCGGAGTTGTCCTTCTTGAGGGCCTTCGAAACCTCGGGCAGCAGGTGGAACGGGATGGGGGCGCGGTCCAGCTGGCGGCCGCCGTGGTTGGAGAGCACGATGCCGTCGGCGCCGTGGTCCACCACCTTGCGGGCGTCGTCCACGGTCTGGATTCCCTTGACCACGAGCTTGCCCTTCCAGGTTTCGCGCAGCCAGTCCAGGTCCTCGAACGTGAGGGTGGGGTCGAACATCGAGTTGATGAGGTCGGCCACCGTGCCCGTGTACCGCGAGAGCGAGGCGAAGGTGAGCGGCTCGTGGGTGAGGAAGTTGAACCACCAGGCCGGGCGGTAGGACGCGTCCAGGACGGTCTTCAGGGTCAGTGCCGGCGGGATGGTCATGCCGTTGCGGACATCGCGGAGCCGAGCCCCGGCCACGGCGGTGTCCACCGTGACCATCAGGGTGTCGTTCCCGGCCTTCGCTGCGCGCTCGATCAGCTCGAGGGAGCGGTCCCGGTCCGTCCAGAGATACAGCTGGAACCAGTTCCGGCCGTTGGGCGCCGCCGCGGCCACGTCCTCGATGGAGGCGGTGCCCATGGTGGAGAGCGTGTAGGGGATGCCTGCGGCTTCGGCGGCCCGCGAACCGGCGTACTCGCCTTCGGACTGCATCATCCGGGTGAAACCGGTGGGGGCGATGCCCACGGGGAGCCGGGAGGGCTTGCCCAGAATGTCGGTGCTCAGGTCGATACTGGAGACGTTCCGCAGGATGCCGGGGCGGAACTCGATGTCCAGGAACGCCTCGCGGGCACGCCGCAGGGTGATCTCGGACTCTGCCGCGCCGTCGGTGTAGTCAAAGGGGGCCTGCGGGGTGCGGCGCTTGGCGATGTCGCGCAGCTCCCAGACGGTGCTGGCGCGCTTGAGCCGCGCTTCCTTGCTGAACTCGGGCTTCTTGAACTGCATGAGCGGGGCGAGGTCCGAGTACTTCGGGATGCGTCGCTTCAGCGCGGCCGGGACGGCGGCGGCTGCCGCGGCAGCAGCGGCTGCGGCGGCTGCCGCAGCGACGCCGGTGCCGGGGCGCGTGGCCGCGATGTCCGTAGCGTCCGGGGCCGGGGTGGTCTCGGGGTTGCTCGGCTGTATGGTGTGGGTCATGGCGTTCCTCCGTGGGCGTGCCGGGAGATGCTGAACAGGAGCCTCCCCGCTGTGGTCTAACCACACTCTAAAGCATGTGGTCCGACCACATCAAGTACGATGGGCTCATGCGCACGCACCAACTTGTCCTGCGGTGGATCGAGGACCAGCTCTCCGGAGGCCAGCTCGCCGTCGGAGGCCGCCTTCCGGCCGAGCGGACCCTGGCCGAGAAGCTCGGCGTCTCCCGCACCTCTGTCCGCGAGGCCATCCGGGTGCTCGAAGCCATGGGCGTGGTCCGGGCAGGCGTAGGGTCCGGCCCCGAGGCAGGGACGGTGGTGATCTCGGATCCGACGGCGGCGCTCGGCTCAGCGCTGCGGCTGCACGTGGCCACGCAGCACCTGCCGGTGGAGGACGTGGTGGAAACGCGCGTGCTGCTCGAGTCCTGGGCCGCGGCCCGGGCCAGACCGGATGCCCCCGCACTTAACCTGGCCGGGGCCCTGCTCGACGACATGGACGAGGGCCACGCCGTCGATGACTTCCTGGCTCTGGACGTCCGCTTCCATCTGGCCCTGGCGGACGCTGCCGGCAACGCCGTGGTCAGCGCCATGATGGGGTCCCTGCGCGAGGCCATCCAGGGCTACGCGGGGCAGCTGACCGCGAACCTGCCGGACTGGGGCGCCACCGCGTCCCGGCTCCGGGCCGAGCACCGGGAGATCCTGGCAGCCATCAGGAAGGACGACGGCGGCCGGGCAGCCGAGCTGGTTGCCGCCCACATCCGGGGGTACTACAGCGAAGCCGGGCTGGGCCCGAAGGGTTCGGACCCGGCCCGGCCGTAGCTGACTTTCCCAACTGGCTCGCAATTGATGTCGTTATGGGCGGTCAAAACGACATTAACTGCGAGTCAGTTGGGTTGACGGGTTAGCGGACCTCGACCTCCAGCGCCTGGAAGTCGTCCGCCGCGTGCCGGCCCACCAGCACGCGGAACGGGCCGCGCTCAACCTGCCAGCCGCCGTCGTAATGGCCAAAGGCGCGGGCCGGGATCCGCACCTCAACGGTGTCCGTGCCGCCCGCGGCCAGATGCGTACCGGCGTATCCGGCCAGCCAGCGGACGGGCCGCTCCACCGCCGAATCCTCGCGGGACAGGTAGACCTGGACCACTTCGCGGCCGGTGCGCGTGCCGGTGTTCCGGACGGGGACGTGCACCAAGATGTCCTGGCCGGCCGGAACGGACTGCGGCGCGGAGGCGGTGCCGAGTTCGAACGTCGTGTAGCCGAGGCCGTACCCAAATGGCAGGAGCGGGGCGGCGCCGCCCCCAGCCTGCTGCCTGAGCCAGGCGCGGTAGCCCACGTGGATGCCCTCGCTGTAGACCACCTTGCCGTCAACCGGCGTCGTGTTCAGCACGGGTACGTCCCCGAGTGCGGCCGGCCAGGTGGTGGGAAGCCGGCCGCCGGGCTCTTCCCTGCCGAGCAGGATGTCCGCCACCGCAGAGCCGAACTCTTGCCCGCCGAACCAGCCCAGCAGCACCGAGCTGACCCTGTCCAGCCACGGCATCAGCACGGGCGAGCCGGCGTTGACCACCACGACCGTGCGCGGATTGACCGCGGCCACGGCCTCAACAAGTTCGTTCTGGAGGCCCGGCAGGTCCAGGTCCTTGCGGTCGAAGCCCTCGGATTCGATCGCGGCATTGGTGCCCACCACGACGACGGCGACGTCGGCCGTCCGTGCCGCCTCGACGGCCGCCCGGATCTCGGCCTGGGGGTCGGCGACGATGGCCTCCTCGCCGAGCAGGATGGCCGTCAGCGGAATCTCCTGCTGCTGCGGCATCTGGTACAGGGCGTCGATGGCGAACCTCTGGCCGGCGGTGGCCTCGAAGGCGTGGATGGTCTGCGGCGGGTCGAACAGGGCCGCGCCCAGGACGTCGGTGCTGTCCTCAAGTTCGCCGTTGAAGACCTCGGTCCCGTCGACGGAGACGGCGATGTGGCCCACCGTGCCCACGCCGAGGTGGCGCACGCCGGCGGTTTCCGCTCTCCAATCGGTCTGCATGCGGATGGCCGCCGTGCCCTCCGGAATGCCGACGCCGAACCAGATCAAGTGCGAAGCCAGCCGGTCCTCACCCGAGATCTCCGTTCCGTCGGCCGCCAGGAAGGTTACGCGCATGCCGGGCACACCGCTGACCGGATTGTGCAGGGCCCTGCGGGCGAACGGCTGCAGCCCCTCGGCCACCTTGGCGCCGCGGGCGTATGTCACGGTGACGTCGTCGGGCAGTGCCTTGCGCAGCCCCTCCAGCGGCGAGACGGTGTACTTGGGCATGACGGTGGCGCTGCCCCCGCCCTGCGTGCGGGCCTCTTCGGCGTTGTGGCCGATGACGGCGACGCTGCCGAGTGCCTTGGCGTCGAGGGGGAGCAGGCCGCCCGCGTTGCGGACCAGCACGGCGCCGCGGACGGCCACCTCGCGGGCCACCTGTGCGCCGTCGAGTTCCGCGGGGAATGCGGTGACCGCCTCGAAGCCGTCGAGTGAACCGACCCTGGCGGCGAGGCGCAGGATGCGGGTGACCTTTTCCAGGATCGCTTCCCGGCTGACGCGGCCGTCCTCGACGGCGGCGAGCAGCTTGGCGCCCCAGTGGCCTACCGGTCCCGGCATCTCCAGGTCCTGGTGGGCGTTGGCGGCATCCACCGAGCGGACGCCGGTCCAGTCCGAAACCACGACGCCGTCGAAGCCCCACTCGGTGGACAGCGGGGTTTCGAGGAGCGTGTTCTCGCTGGCCGTGGTGCCGTTGACCGAGTTGTAGGAACTCATGACCAGCCAGGCGCGGGCTTCGGTGATGGCGTCCTCGAACGCAGCCAGGTAGAGCTCGCGAAGGGGCCGTTCGTCGACGACGGAATCGGAGGTAAAGCGGTCGGTCTCGGCCTCGTTGGCGAGGTAGTGCTTGGGGGTGGCGCCCACCCCCATGGACTGCACGCCGGAAACGTAGCCGGCGGCCAGGGTGGCGGTGAGGCGCGGATCCTCGCTCATGCATTCAAAGTGGCGGCCGCCCAGCGGGGAACGGTGCAGGTTGATGGTGGGGCCGAGGACGGCGTGGACGCCCTTGCGGCGCGCCTCCTGGCCGAGCACCTGGCCGTAGCGGCGGGCGATGTCCACGCTCCAAGTGGCGGACAGGGCGGACGACGACGGCAGGGAGACGGAGTCGTGGCGCTCGTCAAAGTCTTCGCCTCGGACGCCGGCAGGGCCGTCGGACAGCACAATCCGGCTGAGGCCGATTTCCGGCAGGGCATGGGTGGACCAGACATCGGCGCCGGTCAGCAGCCTCACCTGCTGTTCCAGGCTCAGGCTTCCGGCCAGTTCGCGCAGGCGCGCCTCGGCGTCCTCCGGCAGCTGGGTGTCCACCTGGGCGGTCTTCTGCGCGGACAGGATGGGGTTCATTTACTTGACTCCTTTGATGCGGGTGACGAGGACGGCGCCGATGATGCCGACGACGGCCCCGCCGAGGAAGAGGGCGGGGTAGCCACCCAGGGCAATGACAGGGAAGGCGACGGCGGGCACGATTGACTGGGGGAGGGCCTGGGCAATGTTGAAGACCCCGAAGGTCTTGGCGTTCTCGGCCTGGTCCCTGGGCAGCAGGTCGGCGATGAGGGCCACGTCAACGGCGCCGAAGCAGCCAAGGCCCAGGCCCACGATCGCCTGGCCCACCAGGACCTGGTCTGTGCCGGTGCTCATGGCGATGACGATGAGGCCGGCCATGATGATGAGGCTGGAGGCGATGACCAGGGTCTTGCGCTTGCCGATCCGGTCGCTGATCCAGCCGCCCGCGATGCTGGTGACCACGGTTCCGGCGGAGCTGACCAGGGTTGCCTGGAAGACCAGGGAGGGAATGCTCTCCTCTGCCACATGGAGCTGGTCCGCGAAGAAGTACGGCAGGTAGAGCAGGCCCGCGCAGTAGCCAACATAGACCATGAACTTGGTCAGCCAGGCCCAGCCGAGGCCGGGTTGGAGGCGCGGATCGAAGTAGAAGGACCCCAGGATTTCCTTGAGGTTCAGGGGTGCCGGCCGTTCAGTCAGCACCCGGTCCTTGAACGTAAAGGCGAATCCGATGGCCAGGGCGGTGCCCACGATGCCGGGAACCACCGCCATCTGGAAGGCATTGTCGAAGAGCTGCGCGAAGTAGGCGGCAGCCACCAGGCCGACCGGCAAGGTCATGCCGATGAGACCCGAGAGGCGGCCGCGCTCGGCGGGGGCCGCCTGGTCCGGGAGCGTCGCCACGAGGGCCGCCAGTGCGGCGTTGAACCCCAGCTGCGCCACAACCCATGAGCCCAGGACGCCGGGCACATCGCCGGCGAGACCCAGGAAGAAGAGCGCGCCGAGCCCGATCAGGGATCCGCCAACGATCCACGGCTTGCGCATTCCGAACCGGGACGTGGTGCGGTCACTCAGGCGTCCGAAGAACGGGTTGGCCAGCAGGGCGATGATGGCCCCGACGCCGGCCACGAGGCTCAGCGCTCCGGCCCTGGTTTCCGGGGTGGTGATCTCGGAGACTTTGATGGCGAGGACGACGAGGGCCGGTGCGAGCAGGGCCATCCAGAGGCCGGCGCTGGCGATGGGCATGCCGATGACATAGGCCCGCGGCGCCGTGACGGACAGTCCTGCGGTTGGGGAGAGTGCGGGCGGAGCCGCGGTCTCCTCGGATAGGGATTCGATGGCCACATTGCCTCCTGACGAAAAGTGACCCACCGTTGGGCCTCGGAGAAAAGCGTAGCGCCAAAAACCTAGTGTGACTAGGTTTTGCTCGATATTGGCTTGTCTCCCGGTGGATCAACGCCGTGAAATAAACTGGCCCAATGTCCCCATCCAAGCCCCGCGGGCAGTACGCCAAAGGCGCCGAACGCCGCGAGCAGATCATCCAAACCGCTACAGATGTCTTCGCCACCGAAGGTTTTGAGGGCACCGCCCTCAAGCGTGTGGCCGAACTCGTGGGGGTCAAGGAAGCCACCCTCTTCCACTACTTCAGTGGCAAGCAGGAGCTGCTGACGGCGGTGCTTGCCGAACGGGACCGCCGCAGCAGGGACATTGGGGGGCTCGCCGAGTTTGGCCTGCCCATCCTGGCGTCCGTGGCGGAGCGGAACGGGAAGGAGCCCGGGCTGACCACGCTGTATGCCGTGGCGTCGGCAACGGCCAACGACCCCGGGCATGCCTCGCACGGCTACTTCCAGGACAGGTACTCCCAGCTGGTGGAGGAGCTGGCGCTGGATATCGGCCGGCGCCAGGACGCTGGGGAGGTCCGGTCTGACGTCGGGGCGGAGTCACTCGCGCGGCTGGTCATCGCCGCGTTCGACGGCCTTCAGCTGCAGTGGCTGTACGACAAGAACGTGGACATGGCCGGCGGCCTGAAGGAGCTCGTCGACGTGCTCCTGGCCCCGGCAAAGCCCTAGCTCCGCGGGTTTGCCGCGGGACCCGTGCTTCCCCGGATCTCCAGGCGCGGCTGGAAGGTGGATTCCTCGTCGGGTGCCTCGGTGCTGCGGATGAGGGCCCGCAGGCTGTGCCATGCCCGTTCGCCGAGTTCCGTGATCGGCACCGCGGCGGTGGTCAGCGGCGGGGTGGTGTACCGGGCGAAGGGGATGTCGTCGAAGCCGGTGATGGAGATGTCCTCGGGAACGCGGACGCCGCGTTCGTGCAGTCCGCTGAGCAGTCCCATGGCCACGAGGTCGTTGAATGCCAGGACGCCGGTGGCCCCGCTGGCCAGCACCTCGTCCACCGCTTCATGGCCGGTCTCGAAGCTGGACCCGCCCTCGAGCATCCGGAGTTCGACGTCGGGATGGGCGGCCCGGAACTTGTCGAGTCCCTCCATGCGGGCCCGGTTGGAGGCGCTTCGGGCCGGGCCGGCGAGGAAGGCGATTCGGGTGTGACCCAAAAGGACCAGGTGTTCCGCGAGCTCCTGCACGCCCTGGCCGTAGTCCACCTCGAGGCTGGGCACTCGGGTTTCCGTGGTGCTGCGGTTGATCAGGACCATGGGGTGCAGTGAGGGGGCCAGCTCCTCAAGTTCGGCGTCGGCCATGCGGGGCGCACACAGCACCAGCCCGTCGCAGCGCCGCCGTGCTTCCCCGGCCAGGATCGCCTCCTCACTGGAGACTTCCGACGAATCCGCAATAAGCACCCGGTAGCCGTCCTGGGCTGCGGCCATGCTCAATCCCCGCAAAATGGCCTGGAATGTGGGGTTGGCGAGGTCCGGCACCACGATGCCGATGGTGTCGGTCTTGCCCAGGGCCAGGCTGCGGCCCACGGGATTTGGCTGGTAGTTCAGTTCCGCCGCGGCATCCCGCACTCGCTCGGCGATGGCCGGGTCCACAGTGAAGTTGCCGTTCATCACGCGGGAAACGGTGGCGTGCGAGACGCCGGCCTTGAGGGCGACGTCCGCAATGCCGATGCGCCGGGTGCCCGTTCTCCTGCCCATGTGCTTCCTTCCCTGTCCGTGGCCGCGTGCCGCTGCTGCGGCCCTCCGGCTTTTGCGAACGATGGTTGACGCGCTCGCCGGTGTCTTGATACAAAGCTTATAACGTTTCGAGAAAACGCTTTCTCAGGATTCTTCCTTCATGTGGGCAGGGCGTCAAGCGGCCCGCCTACCGCCTTTGGAAAGGGGCCCACCCATGGTCAACGTCGACACCGCCCGGCAGCCACAGCCTGATACGAAAACACCGGTCACGCGGTCCCGCATCGCCCTGATCGGCACCGGCGGCCGCTCGGAAATGTACATCCGCGCCATCCTCGGCCAGCACGCGGACGTGGCCGAGCTGGTGGCCCTCTCGGACGCCAATCCCGGCCGCGTGGAGTACTACCAGCGGCTCATCCTGGAACTCGGCGCGGACGGCCCGGCCGACTCGTTCGAGCCCGGCAGTCTGACCGAATACATCAGGACCAACGCGATCGACCGCGTCATCGTCACCACCCCGGACTACACCCACGCCGACTACATCGTCGAGGCGCTGGAGGCGGGGGCCGACGTCGTGGTTGAAAAGCCGCTGACCATCGACGCCGAGGGCTGCCGCCGCATCACCTCAGCCGTGGCGGCCACCGGCCGCAACGTGGTGGTCACCTTCAACTACCGCTACTCGCCGCGAAACAGCGCGCTCAAGCAGGTCATCCAGGACGGCGTGATCGGCAAGGTCACGTCGATCGACTTCAGCTGGGTCCTGGACACCGTTCACGGCGCCGATTACTTCCGCCGCTGGCACCGCGACAAGCAGAACTCCGGCGGGCTGCTCATCCACAAGGCCTCCCACCACTTCGACCTGGTGAACTGGTGGATCGACGACGTTCCCGAGCGGGTCTACGCCTCCGGCGGGCTGCGGTTCTACGGCGCCAAAAATGCCGCGGAGCGCGGCCTCGGCGCCCGGCCGGAGCGCGGCACCACAGAGCGCGCCGCCACGGAGCGCGGCACGGTCCAGGAAGCGGAAGGGACCCGGGACCCCTTCGCCCTGGACCTCCGCGAAGACGAGCGGCTGCGCGAGCTGTACTACGACAACGAGAAGTTCGACGGTTACCGCCGGGACCAGGACGTCTTCACGGCGGGCATCACCATCGAGGACAACCTGGCGCTCACGGTGGACTACGACGGCGGGCCCACACTCAGCTACTCCCTGAACGCCCACAGCCCGTGGGAGGGCTACCGGGTTGCCGTCAACGGCACCGAAGGCCGGGCCGAGCTGGAGGTGGTGGAGCGTGCCGCCGTCGTCCACAGCACCGACAAGAAAACCGTGGTGGACCCGTCCGCGACGCCCGTGGAGGAGGACGACGCCGTGCGCCGCAACGGTGAACGCCTTGTGGTCCAGCGTCACTGGGAGCCCGCCTATGAGGTGCCCATCGTCAACGGCGAGGGCGGTCACGGCGGCGGCGACAACCTCCTGCTGTCCGACCTCTTCAACGGCCCGGGCGAGGATCCGCTGGGCAGGCCCTCCGGCTACCTCGACGGGCTGCGCTCCGTGTCCGTTGGCATCGCGGGCAATGCATCGCTCGAGACCGAACTCCCCGTCCGCATCAGCGAGCTCGGCCTGGGCGTCGAACTGCGCCGCGGCCGCGCCTGACCCAGCAGAACAGGAATCAACACCATGAGCAGAATTCTTGTCACCGGCGGCGCCGGGCGGCTGGGACGCAGCGTGGTCGCCGGCCTTGCCGGGGCGGGCCACGAGGTAGTCTCGGCGGACCGGGACGCCGTCCCGGACGGCACGTTCCCCGCCGGCGTCGAACAGGAAACGGCGGACCTGCTGGTTCCCGGCGAGGCGTTCCGCCTCTTGGAACGCACAGCGCCCGACGCCGTCATCCACCTCGCTGCTATTGCCGTGCCTTTCAGTGCGCCCGAGGATGTCATCTTCAGCACCAACACACGGCTCGCCTTCGCGGTGGTCAGTGCGGCCACCGACCTGGGGATCGGGAAGGTCATCACGGCCAGCAGCCCCACCGTCCTGGGCTACGGTTCGCCGGCCGGCTGGCTGCCGGAGTCCTTCCCGGTGGACGAGGCCACGACGCCCCGCCCCTGGAACGCCTACGCGCTGTCCAAGCAGATTGCGGAACAGACGGTGCAGATGTTCGCCGCCGCGCAGGGGGACCGCATCCGCTATGCGGCCTTCCGGCCCTGTTACGTCATCTCGCCGGAGGAATGGGACGGCGCCCCGACTCAGCAGGGGCACACCGTCCGCGAAAGACTCGCCGACCCGGCCCTGTCCGCGCCCGCCCTCTTCAACTACGTGGATGCCCGGGACGTGGCTGACTTCCTGGACGTTCTCCTGCGGAACATGGACTCCATCCCCAACGGCGAGACCTTCTTCGTGGGCGCCGCCGATGCACTGGCCACCGAACCGCTGGCCACGCTTCTGCCCCAATTCGTGGACGGCAGCGCCGGGCATGCCGCCGGACTCACCGGCACCAGCCCAGCCTTTTCCATCGCCAAAGCCAAGCGGCTGCTCGGCTGGGAGCCCAAACGCACGTGGCGCACGGAACTCGCCCCAGCCGACGAAGCCAGTGCCGGCGAGTTCCGGGCCGGCGAATCCCTCGTCGGCGCCACCACAGGACCGGCCCACACAGGAACAGCCCCCGCAGGACCAGCCCCCGCAGGACCAGCCACATCCGGATCACAGGAGACCAAATGAAACTCGACGGCGTGCTCTTCTTTCCCGTCACCCCCTTCGGCGCCGACGGCGCAGTGGACGTTGAGGTCCTGAAGGAACACATCGCCTCGCGCCTGGCGCACCGCCCCGGCGGGGTGTTTCCGGCGTGTGGAACCGGCGAATTCCATGCCCTGAGCATCGACGAGGTGCGCACAGTGGTGGCGGCCGCCGTCGAAACCGTCAACGGCCAGGTGCCGGTCATAGCAGGCGCCGGCGGACCCCTGGGGCACGCGCTAGCCGCGGCCCGCGCCGCCGAGGAGGCGGGCGCCGACGCCCTGCTGGTCCTGCCTCCGTACCTGGTTACCGGGCCCACCGACGGCGTGGTGGCCTACATCGAGGCGGTGGCCGGCGCGAGCAGCCTCCCGGTGATCGTGTACCATCGCGGCACGGCCAAGTTCACGGCCAAGGCCATTGCGCAGCTGACCGGCAACCCCAAGGTGATCGGCTTCAAGGACGGCATCGGCGACGTCGGCCTGGCCCAGGAGATCGTCTCCGCCGTCAGGGCCAGCGGCCGGGACGACTTCCTGCTCTTCAACGGCCTGCTGACCGCCGAACTGACGCAGGGCGCCTACCGCGGGTTGGGCATCCCGCTGTACTCCTCGGCGGCCTTCGCCATGGCCCCGGAAATCGCCACCGCCTACTACGACGCCTACGCCGGCGGCGATGAGGACCGCCGGGAAGCCCTGCTCGAGGGCTTCTACGCACCCCTGGTGCGCCTGCGCGACCAGACACCCGGATTCGGCGTCTCCCTGATCAAGGCCGGGCTGCGCCTCAACGGCCTGGCCGTCGGCCCGGTCCGGCCCCCGCTGGTTGATCCCACCGAGGACCAGCTCCTGGAGCTCAAGGCAATCCTGGCCAAAGGCCACGAGCTGGCCGGCCGCTGATGGCAGCCAAGATCACCGGGCTCCACACGCGCCTCATCACGGTGCCGCTGCGGCGCAGCTGGGGTGCCGACGCGCCGGAGAACCACATCATCGCCACCAGTCTTTTTACGGACGACGGCGGTGCGGGGCACGGTTTTTCCTGGACGCCCACCATCGGGCCGCAGGCGGTCAAGGCACTCCTTGACCACGACATCGGCCCGTTCATCACCGGGCTGGACGCGAACCCGGAGGTGGTCTGGGACCAGCTCTGGAAACGGCTGCACGAGGCCGGCGGCGGCGGGCTCACCACCATCGCGATGGCCGGCGTCGACCTGGCCCTCTGGGACCTGGCGGCCCGCACCGCCGGCGTGTCCGTGGCCGGGCTGCTGGGCCAGCGGCGGGAATCCGTGGAGGTCTACGGGTCGGGCGTGAACCTGCACTACTCCCTCGAGGAACTCGTGGCGCAGACCGAACGGTGGGTGGCCGCGGGCCACCAAGCCGTGAAGATCAAGGTGGGCAAGCCTGACCTGGCGGAGGACGCCGAACGCGTGGCCGCGGTCCGATCGGTGCTCGGCCCGGACCGCAGGCTCATGATCGACGCGAACCAGCGCTGGGACCTGCCCGCGGCCCTCCGTGCACTGGATGTGCTGGGCCAGTTCGGCCTGGAATGGCTGGAGGAACCGCTCCGCGCCGACGACCTCTCGGCCTACCGGCGCCTGCGGGAGCAGTCGCGGGTACCCATCGCCCTGGGCGAGAACGTCCACACCATTTACCGTTTCCGGGACTTCATCGAGGCCGGGGCCGTGGACATCATCCAGCCCAACATCATCCGCGTGGGCGGCATAACGCCCTTCCGCCGGATCGTTGAGCTGGCCCGGGCCAACAGCGTGCGGGTGGCACCGCACCTGCTGCCCGAGCTGTCCGGCCAGCTGGCCCTGACCCTCGCCGAGGCCGTCAGCGTGGAGGATGTGGAGGACGCCTCCTTCGAACAGCTGGGCATCCTCGCCGGGCCGTCACCTGTCCAGATCCGTGACAGCCGCCTGTACGGGACAGGCCTGCCCGGCTTGGGGTTCAGCTTCACCGCCGCACTCCTGCCCGAGCCGAGGGACCACAGCTTCGACCTGCCGGCAGACCCGGCGTTCCGGCTCTCGTAGGTTCCTCGCTCCCAACTAGGTAGCAGCACAGGGCGTTCCCAGGTCTGGGAACGCCCTGTGC
>NZ_JBHTXX010000026.1:0-90647 GCF_042791415.1 Arthrobacter sp. NPDC056691 | reverse complement strand
CTCAAGGTGAGTTCCGGCGTCGTGCGTTTAACGGTTGCGTTCAGACGCTTCCTCAGGTCCTGTCGGGTTTTACGCGACGCTTCCTCGGGTCCTGTCGGGTTTTACGCGACGCTTCCTCGGGTCCTGTCGGGTTTTACGCGACGCTTCCTCGGGTCCTGTCGGTTTTTACCCGACGCTTCCTCACTTCAGGCAAGACAGGCCGCCGAGACCTGCCTGCGTCAAGTGAGGAAGCGTTGCCTGGAAACCTGCGGGAGGTGAGGAAGCGTTGCCTGGAAACCTGCGGGAGGTGAGGAAGCGTTGTGGCTAGCCGGCCTGGAGGCTCACGGCGGCCGCCTGGGCGGCCTCGCGCAGTGGGGTGGTGGGGCGGCCGAGCAGGGCGCTGAGGTCGCCACTGGTAACCAGGAGATCGCCGCGGGCGATGCCGAGGTCGCTGTCCGCAAGGATGGCTGCGTAGGGTTCCGGCAGCCCGGCCTCCACGAGCACCTGGGTGTACTTCTCCGCGGGCAGATCCGTGTACGTGACCGGCTTGCCGGACGCCGCGCTGACTTCGCCCGCCAGCTCACTGAGGGTGAAGGCGTGGTCGCCGCCCAGCTCGTAGACCTTGCCGGCCTGGTCGTCCCGGAGCAGCACGGCCGCTGCCGCCGCGGCATAGTCGGCACGGGCCGCGGCGCTGACGCGGCCGTCCCCCGCACTGCCGAATACGGCGCCGTGCTGGACCTGAACCGGGAGCTGGCCGGTGTAGTTCTCCAGGTACCAGCCGTTGCGGAGCAGGACGAACGGGACGCCGGAGTCCCGGAGGATCTCTTCGGTGGCCAGGTGATCGGCGGCCAGCTGCATGGCGGTGGTGTCCGCATTGGCGATGCTCGTGTAGCCGATCAGGCCGACGCCGGCTTCCTTGGCTGCGTTGATCGCGTTCCGGTGCTGCTCGACGCGCTGGCCCACCTCGCTGCCCGAAACCAGCAGGACCTTGTCCGCGCCGGCGAAGGCCTGCCGCAGCGACTCCGGCTGGCTGTAATCGATGCTGCGGACCTGGACGCCGCGCTTGCCGAGGTCGGCGATCCTGTCCACGGTCCGGCCTGCGGCCACGATCTGCCCCGCGGGCAGGCCGCTTTCAAGGAGGGCTTCGACGACGAGCCGGCCGAGCTGGCCGGTGGCTCCGGTGATGACGATGGTCATGATGGTCCTTTCTGAGGTGACTGTCATGGGTGCCAACCCCGTTCATTCCGTAATGCTTCCCAAAAGAGAGTACGCACTTTCAGGTAAGGTACTGTCATGAAGGTTAGTACCCCAGCCAAGGCCGCCGCATTTCCCTTCGCCGACGGCATCTTCCCGGCGGGATGCCCCAGCCGGACCGTGCTGGACCACGTCACCAGCAAGTGGGGCGTGCTGCTGCTGGTTTCCCTGTCCGAGGGTCCCCAGCGCTGGAGCGAACTACGCCGCCGGGCCGAGGGCATCAGCGAGAAGATGCTCGCCCAGACGCTGAAGACCCTCGAAGCCGACGGGTTCGTCCGCCGCGACGCCCAGCCCGTCATTCCTCCCCGCGTGGACTACAGCCTGACCGGCCGCGGGGAGGAACTGACTGCCCTGATGCTGCCCCTGGTCGCCTGGGTTGCCGAACACGCGGAGGCGATCGTGAACCGCCCGGCGGGCTCCTAGGCCCCGGGGCCCTAGCCGGTGTGGGCCACGGTGTATTCGAAGGTGCCGGACCCGACGTCGTGCGGTTCCCGTCCCGGCAGCTCAACGCGTGCCGTGCTGCCGGTGGGAACCTCAAGTGTCACGCTGTACACGCCGTCGTTGCTGTGCCATTCAATCGACGCCCGCCCGTACGGCGTCTCGTGGCTGGCGCTCGCGAAGGTGAGCCCGCCGCCCGGCTGGGGCCGGAACAGGATGCGGCGGTAGCCCGGTTCCAGCGGTGCGAGGCCCGCTACCGTGCGGTGCATCCAGTCGGCCACCGCGCCCAGTGCGTAGTGGTTGAAGGACGTCATCTCCCCGGGGTTGACCGTTCCGTCCGGGAGCATGGAATCCCACCGTTCCCAGATGGTGGTGCCGCCCTGGCTCACGGCATACAGCCACGACGGGCATTCCTTCTCCAGCAGCAGGTCATAGGCGGCGTCCAGTGACCCTGTGACGGTGAGCGCATCGGTAATTACAGGAGTGCCGGCGAAGCCGGTGGCGATGCGGTTGCCCGCGGCCCGGACCAGGCTGGCCAGCCGCTGCCCGGCAGCCCGCTGCAGCTCGTCATCCGGAAACAGCCCGAAGACGATGGCGAGGGCGTAGGCCGTCTGGGCATCGCTGGCCATCCGACCGTCGGGGCCGATGTATTCGTTGGCGAAGGCCCTGGCGACGGCGCGTGAAAGCTCCAGGTAGTGGAGTTCGTCGTCGGCCTTGCCCAGGACGCCGGCCGCCTTGGCAAGGTGCAGGGCAGACCATGCGAAGTACGCGGTGGCCACGATGTTCGGATCCGTCATTGCCTGGGTGGGATCCTCCGGGGGCGCGCTTGGGTCCAGCCAGTCGCCGAGCTGGAAGCTCGTGTTCCAGAGATGCGTGTCCCCGGCCAGGCTGTCCAGGAGATCCACCCAGGCCTTGGCGCTCGCGTACTGGTCAGCGAGGATCTTCGGGTCGTTGAACCGTTCGTACAGGTTCCAGGGGGTGAGGACGGCGGCGTCGCCCCAGACCGCCCCGGGGCGGATTGGGGTCCAGTAGTTGCCGCCCGGGATCACTGGCACATACCAGGGGACCGTTCCGTCGGGCAGCTGCTCGGCCGCGACGTCCTTCAGCCAGGAGGACAGCATGCCGGAGCAGTCATAGAGGAAGGTCGCGGTGGGCGTGAAGACCTGGATGTCACCGGTCCATCCCAGCCGTTCGTCCCGCTGCGGGCAGTCGGTGGGGATGTCCACGAAGTTGCCCTTCATGCTCCACAGCACGTTCTCGTGCAGCCGGTTCAGTTCAGGATCAGAGCTCTCAAACCAGCCGGTCCGCTCCATGTCCGTGTGATACACCCTGGCCACGATGTTCTCGGCCGGGTTCCCTCCGGTCCACCCGCTGACCTCGGCGTAGCGGAAGCCGTGCAGGGTGAAGCGCGGCTCCCAGGTTTCCTCAGCTTCTCCCGCGAGCGTGTAGCGGTCTGTGGCGTCCGCCAGCCGCAGCGGGCGGGTGTAGATCTCACCGTTCTGGAGGACCTCGGCGTGCCGCAGCGTGACAGTTGTTCCGGCCTCGCCGCGCACGGTGATGCGGAGCCGGCCCACGAGGTTCTGGCCGAAGTCCAGCACCAGCTTCCCCGACGGCGACTCGGTGACACTCACCGGGCGGATTTCGCCGGTGCACCGCACCGGCGGCCCCTCCGGTGCCACGAGGGTGGCCGGGTCGCGGGGAACGACGACGACGGGTTGCCAGTCCGCGTCGTCGAAGCCCGGGCGGTTCCAGGCTTCCGGCAGCTCGCGGGCGTCGTACGTTTCACCCTCATAGAGGCCGGTGAACCGGATGGGGCCGAAGGAGGCTTTCCACTCACTGTCCGTGCCAAGCACGGTGACGGAACCGTCGTCGTGCGTCACATGGAGCTGGGCAAGGACGGCGACCTTGTCGCCGTACAGGTTGCGGTGGCCGCCGTTGAAGCCGATCCGGCCGCGGTACCAGCCGTCGGCCAGCCAGGCACCCAGGGCGTTCTCGCCCTGCCGGAGATGGTCCGTCACGTCATAGGTGCAGTACCGCAGCCGCTGCCCGTAGACGGTCCACCCGGGCGAGAAGGCGTCGGTGCCAACCCGAACGCCGTTGATCTCCATTTCATACAGCCCGTGGGCTGTGGCGTAGAGCCGCGCGGAAACCACCGGACGGTGCAGCGCGAAGGACCTCCGCAGCAGCGGCGGCCGCCGGTCCGAATCCGGGTCCTCGGGCCAGGCCGGAGCGACCGGCTGGGCAATCCAGTCCGTGCCGGACATCAGTCCGGGTTCGACGGCGGCGGCCGGGCTCCAGTCGCTGGGCTCCTGGTCCGCTTCGCCCCAGACCCGCACGCTCACCTCGGCGCGCTCGCCGGATTCCAGCGGAGCTGCCGGCCAGGGAAGCAGCACCGACTCCGCGGAGTCCAGCCGTTCGCTCAGCCAGCTGCCCTCGGCGGTGGTGACGGCGAGCTGGTATGCGGTCTGGGTCCAGCCGGGCGCTGCGCTCGTTTTCCACGATAAGCGCGGGGTGCCTGTGCCGATGCCGAGGGCTGTTGGAAGGTGTTCGAAGGTCACCGGTCGGACGGTGGTGGACATGCGCATGCTCTCCTTTGATGCCTTTGACGGCGAATGCTGGTGTGTGATCCGGTGGTGGGCGGCCGAAGCCGGCGGCCCGGACCGGCGGGCTGCCGGTCAGCCCTTGACGGCGCCCGCGGTCATGCCGGCGACGATCTGGCGGTTGAAGAACAGGTACATCACGAACGGCGGGACGGTGATGAGGAGGATGTTCATGAACAGCAGGTTGTAGCTGGTGGTGAACTGGCTCTGGAAGTTGAACAGGGTCAGCTGCACCGTGGCGTTGGCGTCTCCCGGGAGGAAGTACAGCGGATTCTGGAAGTCGTTGAAGATGTGCACCGACTGGACCACGATCACCGTGACGATGACGGAGCGCAGCAGCGGGAAGATGACCCGGAAGAACAGCCGGACCGGACCGCAGCCGTCGATGACCGCGGCCTCGTCCAGTTCCTTCGGGATGCTGGCGATGAAGGCGCGGAAGAGCATCACGCAGAAGGAGAGGCCGAAGGCCACCTCGATCAGGATCAGGCCGGGGAGCGTCTTGAACAGCCCCATGCTTTGCAGCACCCAGATGGTGGGCACCACGGCGGGCGGGATGATCAGGCCGGAGAGGATGAGGAAGTTCGCCAAGCCGTTCCAGCGCGAGCGGCGGCGCTGCAGGATCCAGGCGACCATGGCGGCCAGGATCACCAGGATGGTCACGCTGGCAACGGTCAGGATGGTGCTGTTGATGAAGGCGGTCACGAGCATGAACTTGCGCGCGGAGAGGACGTCCTGGAAGTTCTCGACAAAGTTGAAGGTGGTGGGCCAGGCGAAGTTCAGCTTGGCGGCCTCGCGGCGGTCCTTCACGGCGGTGAGTGCCATGAACGCCAGCGGGACGATGAAGAGGACGACGGTGACGGCGATGGCCAGGACGCCCAGGCCGTAGCGCTTGAATGCGGTGGTCACTGTTCGACCTCCTTGCGGTTCAGGAACATGGACAGTGGCAGGATGATCGCGGTGACGATCAGGAACAGCACAACGTTGCCGGCTGTGGAGAGGCCGTAGAAGCCGGCCTGGTACTGCTTGAAGATGACCGAGGCGATCACGTCGGAGGTGAAGCCGGGGCCGCCCTTGGTCATGGCCCAGATGAGGTCGAAGGACCGGAGCCCGCCGATGAGGGAGAGGATGATGACGGTCGCCGTGGCCGGGCGCGCCAGGGGAAGGGTGATGTTGAAGAAGCTCTTGGCGGAGCTGGCGCCGTCCATCTTGGCCGCTTCGAAGTATTCCTGCGGAATGGACACGATGCCCGCGATGTAGATGACGGTGGCGAGGCCCACACCCTTCCAGACGTCGACCAGCGCGACGGACAGCAGGGCCCATGCAGGGTCGACAAGCCAGGCCGGCCCTTCGATCCCGACGGCTGCCAGGGCCTGGTTAATCATGCCTTTGGACGGGTCCATCAGCACGGTGAAGACGATGCCCACGCCGATGCTGCTCAGCAGGACGGGGAAGAAGATGACCGACCTGAGGTAGCCGCGGGCGATGATCTGCGAGGTCAGCAGTACAGCCAGGAGCATGCCCAGGACCACTTTGAGGGTGGAGGTCACCGCGCCGTAGATGAACGTGTTGGTCAGGCCCTTCAGAAGCGCGGGCTCCTGGAAGAACTGGACGAAGTTGTCAAGGCCGATGAACGTGAAGTCGGTGAGGGTCCAGCGGGTGAAGCTGAAGAAGAAGGACGCGAAGGTCGGGACCAGGAACAGTGCGGTGTAGACCACCGCGGCCGGAAGATAGAACCAGTACGGGTACGGGGACTTGCCCTTGCGGCGGCGGGGCTGGTGCTCGGCCCGCCGCGCAACGGCGGCAGGCGCAGGGGCAGCTGTCTTGATTGTCATGGTGTGTCTCCGTCGGTGCCGTCCGGGCCGGCGCGCGGCCCGGACGGCGGAGTGGGTTTTGAGGTTAGTTCCAGCCGGGCAGGTTGAGCTGCTTGGCCTGCTTCTTGACGTCCTCGTCGTAGAGGGCAGCCGCGTCCTTGGCGGAGCGGATTCCGGAGCCCACCTCAACGGTGATCTGCTCCAGGGCGGGGCCCTTGACCGGGGAGAGGTACTCCAGTGCCGGGCTGTTCTTGGACGAGTCCTCGAAGTAGGGGAGCATGTCCTTCACTGCCGCGGGAACGTCCGAGGGGAGATCGCAGCCCTTGACGAGGTAGGGGCCGTTGGCTCCGACGGCCTTGGTCTGGGAGTCGCAGCCGGCTTTGCTGGCGATGAAGGCCTGGAGCTTCTTGGCCTCCTCAAGGTTCTTCGTGGACTTCGGGATGTAGACGCCGCCCGGAAGCCAGACGGTGAGGGCGTTCTTGGCGGCATCCTCGCCGGGAAGTGGGAACAGTCCGATGTCGTTGAGCTTGTCCGGGAAGGTCACCTTGATCTCCGGCAGCGCGAAACTCAGGATCGGATACTGCGCGCCCTCGCCGTTAGCCAGCTTTTCCAGGCCCTGGGCGTAGGTGGCGGAAGCGAAGTCGTCGTTGAACAGGCCGGCCTTGGCCGCCTCTTCCTGGTGCTCGAAGCCCTTGATGGCTGCGGCATCGGTGGCGTACTTGGCCTTGTTCGCCGTGTAATCGGCGGCGAAATTCGGATCCGCCTTGGCAACATTGGCGAAGTCGCCCAGGACGAACAGCTGGGAGGTCCAGGTGGTCTGGTAGGTCTGGATGATCGGGGCGATGCCGGCGTCCTTGATCTTCCGGCTGTTGGCCATGAACTGGGCCCACGTCTTGGGCACGGACAGGCCAAGCTTCTCGTAGACCTTCTTGTTGTAGAGCACTGCGCCGGCGTTGCCGGTGCCCACCGGCACGCCGTAGACCTCCTTGCCCGCGGTCACCACGGGCTTGAAGGAATCGGAGACGTTGGCCATGTAGGGCTCGCCGGTCACGGGCACCAGGTTCTGCTCCGGGCTGATCTGGTGGAACAGGGAGCCGGAGTTGTAGGAGAACACGTCGGCCATGTCGCCGGTGGAGAGACGGGTCTTGACGATGTTGTCGCCCTCCCCGCCCTGGGGGCGGGTCTCGACCTCGACCTTTATGTTCGGGTTCGCAGCGTTGAAGTCCTTGGCAATCTGCTCCGCGTAAGTGACGGTGTTTTCCGTGTTGTCGACCAGCCACGTGATGGTCTTGGATTCCCCGCCACCGGCGCTGCTGCTTCCCCCTGCGCAGCCTGTCAGTGCCACGGCGAGTGCAGTCACGCCTACGGCCAGGGACGCCCAGGGCCGCCTGCTCGATGTGGTCATCTTTACCTCCTCGTAAAGCCCGGGCCTACCTGGTGTGGAACGTTTCAAGAAATGTTCCACGTGCATGCGGCCAGCGGGGCGGTTATTTGTGTAGATCGGTCTACGTCCAAAATCACTGTAAGGCATGTCACAGGCGAGGGCAAGGGATTTGTGTAGATCAGTCTACAATTTCTTAAAAAGGGGCAGGTGCGCACCGGAGGGGGATTCATGTCCGAGCAGGTCAAGCGGGCAACCATCAGCGATGTTGCCCTGCATGCCGGAGTCTCAAGGGCGGCGGTCTCGAAGGTGCTCCGCGGGGCGTATGGCGTCAGCGAGACAATGAAAGCCCGCGTCGATGCCTCGATGGCGGCTCTGGGCTACCGGCCGTCCGCGCTGGCCCGCGGCATGCGCGGCAGCAGCTTTACCTTGGGCGTGTTCGTGGTGGACCTGCAGAACACCTTCATGTCGGTGCTGATTGAGGGCATCCGGGCCGAGGCTGAGGTCAGCGGGTATCAGGTGTTCATCGGTGAAGCGAGCCGCGGACTCAGCCAGCAGAGGCAGATGATCGAGGCCATGCTTGACCGGAAAATGGACGGGCTCCTGCTCATCGCGCCCTTCGGCACGGCGGAGGATCTCGAAGAAATAGGCCGCACCACGCCCATGGTCGTTCTTGGCCGCCACGGCCCGGGGGGATCCTATGACACGGTGGCCAGTGATGACGTGGCGGGCAGTGCCCTGATCGTGGACCATCTCGCGGCGCTCGGCCACCGCCGCATTTCGCATCTGAAGCACGTCGGCCGGGAGAACAATGAGGACGGCATGCCGCAGGTGGTGCGCGCCCAGGGATACATCGACGCGATGGTCCGCAATGGGCTGGGCGGTGAAATCGACGTCATCGAAGGCCGGTGGCACCAGGCCGGCGGGCAGCACGCGGCGGAGCTGATGCTGCAGCGGCCGCACCCGCCGACGGCCGTGCATGCCGGCACCGACATGGCCGCCCTCGGCGTACTCACCGGACTCTATGAGGCGGGCGTCAAGGTGCCCGAGGAGTTCTCCGTGGTGGGCTACGACAACGTCTTCTCTGCGTCACTGCCGCAGGTGGCCCTCACCAGCGTGGACCAGTCCGGCGTCGAAATGGGCTCGCTGGCGGCCAGGCTGCTCGTGGAACGCATTCAGGGCCGGCGGGAGGCGGTTTCGACGGTCGTGGCGCCGAGCCTCGTCGTCCGGCGCACCACCGCGCGCGTCCCCGCCTCTTGAATTTAGGTGTCCTAACTATTAGGATACCTAAGTATGGAATCAAAGAACGCCCCGGAGCTGCAGGAGCTTGCCCAGGACTTCCGCGAGGCACTGCGGCACAGCGTGTACCTGGTCCGCCGCCTCGATGCGGACGGTGAACTCAGCGCCGCCCAGCTGGGCACCCTCAAAATGCTGCTCGACGACGGCGTCCGGGTGGGCGAGATCGCCAGGAACCTCGGCGTCAAGGTGCCCAGCGCCACCGAACAGATCATCAAGCTCGAGCGGGCAGGACTGGCCCGACGGGAAGCGGATCCGGACGATTCCCGCGCCGTCCGCGTCGTACTGACCGCGGAAGGCCGCGACGCCGTCGAATCCGCCAACCGGCGGCGGAACGCCGTCATGGCCGGCATTCTCGAGTCCCTCACCGATGACGACAGGCGTGCCCTCGCGGCCGCCCTCCCGGTCATCGAAAAGATCAACAGCACGCTTCAAAACTGACAAGCGAACCCAGACTCATTCAGCGACACTTAGGAGTTCCCTCCATGGACGGCCAGCTCGCAGACACCCTGCCGGCACCAGAATCCACCCTCGAGGCAGAGAAGGCCTCATTCCTCAAACAGTCCAAGGCCGTCTGGGCCACGGCGCTGGCGGCAGTGTTCGCGTTCATGGGCATCGGCCTGGTGGACCCCATCCTGCCGGCCATCGCCAAGAACCTGGACGCCAGCCCCAGCCAGGTCTCACTGCTGTTCACCAGCTATTTCCTGATCACAGCCGTGGCCATGCTCCTCACCGGCTTCATCTCGTCGCGGATCGGCGGCAAGCGCACCCTGCTGGCCGGGCTGGCCGTGATCGTGGTGTTTTCCTCCCTCTCCGGCCTGTCCGGCAGCGTCGGTGAACTGGTCGGTTTCCGGGCGGGATGGGGGCTCGGCAACGCACTCTTCGTGGCCACCGCGCTCGCCGTCATTGTCGGTGTGGCCAGCGGCGGCGCGGGCACGGCGATCATCCTCTACGAGGCCGCCCTTGGCCTGGGCATCTCGCTGGGGCCGCTCCTCGGCGCCCTCCTCGGGGGCTGGCAGTGGCGGGCACCGTTCTTCGGCACGGCCGCGCTGATGGCGGCCGCCTTCATCGCGCTCACCGCGCTGCTCCCGAAGACCCCGTTGCCCGCCCGGAAGGTAAGCCTGGCCGATCCGCTGCGCGCCCTGGGCAACAAGGGACTGCGGACGACGGCGGCCAGCGGCCTGTTCTACAACTACGGCTTTTTCACCGTGCTCGCCTTTACCCCGTTCATCCTTGGCATGGACGCCTACGGCATCGGCGGGGTGTTCTTTGGCTGGGGCGTCGCCGTCGCCGTATTTTCGGTCTTCGTGGCCCCGCCGCTGCAGAACCGCTTCGGTGCCACGAAAGTGCTCCTCGGGACTCTGTTCCTGCTGATGCTGGACCTTGCCGGCCTCGGGCTGGCCGCGGGCCATTCCGTGCCCGCCGTCGTTACGCTCGTGGTGGTCTCCGGGGCGCTGCTGGGCATCAACAACACCATTTACACCGAACTCGCCATGGGCGTCTCGGATTCGCCGCGCCCGGTGGCCTCGGCGGGGTACAACTTCGTGCGCTGGATGGGCGGCGCCCTGGCGCCCTTTGCCGCGGCGCAGTTAGGCGAGCACTTCGGGCCGCAGGTGCCGTTCTTCGCCGGCGCGGCGGCCATGGTTGTCGCCATGGCCGTGGTGGCCGGCGGGCGGCGCTACCTCGCCGCCCACGAACCGCACGTGGTCTGAGCCGCACCGACGCTCTCGGGAAGGTAGCCGCGCGGAGCAGGGCCGGGAATCAGACCTTCACGGACCCCTTCGGAACAAACAGGGTCTCAGCCTGTTCGAGCGACATGCCATTCGTCTCCGGCACCTTGTACAAGACGAAGAAGAATGAAGCTGCCGCGAAGAGTGCGTACATGGCGTACGTCAGCGGCAGCGATCCTGCGGCCATCACGGGGAAACTCAGCGTGATGGCGAAGTTGGCGATCCACTGGGCCGCGGCGGACAGGCCCAGGGCGCGGGCGCGGATCCGCGCAGGGAAGATCTCGCCCAGCAGCACCCACACCAGCGGTCCCCAGGATGCGCCGAAGCTGATCACGAACACGTTCGCGGCCACCAGGGCGACGGGGCCCCAGGCGCCCGGGAGCGCGATGTCGGAGCCGGTGCCCGTGGCCGAGGCGAAGGCCAGGGCCATGGCGCCGAGGGAAACGGCCATGCCGATGGAGCCGGCCAGCAGGATGGGGCGGCGGCCGATCCTGTCCACGAGGGCGATGGCCACGAGCGTGACCAGGATGTTGGTAATGGACGTGGCCACCGAGATGGTTAGCGAGTCCTTCTCCTGGAAGCCGACGGCCTTCCAGAGCGTGGTGGAGTAGTAGAAGATCACGTTGATGCCCACGAACTGCTGCAGCACGGACAGGGTGATGCCGATCCACACCACAGCCTGCAGCCCGAAGGCCTTGCCGCGGAGGGAGCCCTTCCGGCCCGCGAGCTGGTCCTCTTCGATCGCCTCGCGGATCTCGCGCAGGTGGCGGTCGGTGTCCTCATCCGGGGCGATGGAGTCGAAGACCTTCCGGGCCAGGTCCTCCTTGCCCTGGACCACCAGGAAGCGCGGGGACTCGGGCAGCGTGAAAGCGATGACGCCGTACAGCACGGCCGGAACGGCGGCGGCCAGAAACATCCAGCGCCAGGCCTCGATGCCCAGCCAGAATGCCTGGTGCGCCCCGCCGGCAGACGTGGCGAACAGGGCGTCGGAGAGCAGGGCGGCGAAGATACCCGTGGTGATGGCCAGCTGCTGCAGCGACGCGAGCCGGCCGCGGACGTGGCGTGGCGAGATTTCGGAGATGTAGGCCGGCGCAATCACCGAGGCCAGGCCGATGCCGAGCCCGCCCACCAGGCGCCAGAAAATGAGGTCCCAGACGCTGAAGCAGAAGCCGGTGCCGATCGCGCTGATGAGGAACAGCAGCGCCCCCAGCTTCATCGCCGGAATGCGGCCGTAGCGGTCCGCCACCTTGCCGGCCAGGTAGGCGCCGGCGGCGCACCCCAGCAGTGCCACGGCCACGGCGAAGCCGGTGACGGCTTCACCAAGCTTGAATTCGTCCTTCATGGCATCCACGGCGCCGTTGACCACGGAGGAGTCGA
Organism: Arthrobacter sp. NPDC056691; assembly: GCF_042791415.1. NCBI lineage: Bacteria > Bacillati > Actinomycetota > Actinomycetes > Micrococcales > Micrococcaceae > Arthrobacter > Arthrobacter sp. NPDC056691. Next base: position 78,781 of record NZ_JBHTXX010000026.1, on the reverse strand, counting down.
AGCCGAACAGGAAGCCGCCCACGGCGCCGGCAAGCGCCAGCCAGATCACCCGCTTGGGGATCTTCGCGGTTGTCTGCTTGTCGGTGGACATGGTTCTCCCTTGGTTCGGGGGTGGGTGGATGCGGTGCAAACGTCGTCGGCTGCGGAAACCGGCCCTGCCGGCCGGCGCACACGCGCCTAACAGTGTGCCACGTCACCGCCCGCTGATCCACTCCGGGACGGAGGACGACGACGGCGGGCGCTCCCGCCGTCGTCGTCCGTCCGTTGGGGCGCCCCAGGCGGGAGTTGTACGGAAAGCGCCGTCACGGGGCACCGCTTTTTGGTCCTCCCGGGGCACAGAAAGCCCGGACATCCGCCGAAACAAAACGGCAGGCACCCCGAAAGGGTGCCTGCCGTGACGCAGCTGCGGGGGAATCCCTTAGTGGGCGGCCGCGGGCTCCTTCATGACTGCCTTGGGGTCCGTCAGTTTCTTCTTCGGCAGCGCGAAGCTGATGAGGAAGGCGATGCCGGTGAGGACGGCCGCGGTGAGCATGACAGCGTCGATCGACTGGGCAAATCCCTCGGTGATGGGCCGGGTGAGCACCGGGTTCGCCGAGTGCAGCCAGCTGGTGTCGTTCAGGGAGTCGTTGCTGGCGCCGTTCTTGAAGAAGTCGTAGAGCTTGGCGTTGGCGGGATCGGCAGCGACGGCCGGGTCCTGGAGGACCTTGACGTAGTCGGCGCTCTGCATGGCGTCCTTCGTGCCGTTGGCGATCTTGTCCGCGGCCAGGCTGAAGAGCATGGAGATGAACACCGCAGTGCCCACCGCGCCGCCCATGGAGCGGAAGAACGCGGCAGTGGAGGTGCCCACGCCCATGTCCTTCGAGGGCACCGAGACCTGCATCGCGAGGGTGAGCGGCTGCATGCAGAAGCCCAGGCCCAGGCCGAAGAAGACCGCGATGAGTCCGGGGACCCAGAGTTCGGTGTCGGCGCCAAGCGACAGCCCCATGACGATGGCGGCGGTGGTCAGGATGGCCGTGCCGAGGATCGGGAAGATCCGGAAGGTGCCCGACGACGAGATGGTGCGTCCGGCGGTAATGGAACCGGTCAGGATGCCGATGGTGAACGTGATCATCATCAGGCCGGCTTCGGTGGGGGTGAGGCCCTTGACCAGCTGCAGGTACATGGGCAGCATGGCGATGGCGCCGAACATGCCGATGCCGATGATGAAGTTCAGCAGCGAGGACAGCCCGAAGGTGACGTTCCGGAAGAGGCGCAGCGGGATGAGCGCGTAGTCGCCGGCGCGGCGTTCGGCCAGCAGGAATGCAACGATGCCGAGGACGCCCAGGCCGTAGCAGATGAAGGAGTTAGCCGAGGTCCAGCCCCAGCTGCGGCCCTGTTCGGCGACGAGCAGGAGCGGCACGATCGCCAGGGTGATGGCGGCGGCGCCCCAGTAGTCGATCCGCTGCTTGACGTGCTTGGCGGGCAGGTGGAGGTAGAGGAACACCACGGCCAGGGCGGCCAGCCCGATGGGCAGGTTGATGAAGAAGACCCAGCGCCAGCCGTCGAAGCCGAGGATGCTCTCCGAACCGGCGAAGGCGCCGCCCACCACCGGGCCCAGCACCGAGGAGATGCCGAACACGGACATGAAGTAGCCCTGGAACTTGGCCCGGTCCTTGAGCGGGACGATGTCGCCGATGATGGTCAGCGCCAGTGCCAGCAGGCCGCCGGCGCCCATGCCCTGGATGCCGCGGGCGATGGCCAGTTCCGTCATCGAGTGCACCGAGCCCGCATACAGTGAGCCGGCCAGGAAGATGATGATCGCCGCGAGGTAGAGCGGGCGGCGGCCGAAGATGTCGCTGAGCTTGCCGTACAGCGGTGTGGTGACGGTGGACGTAATGAGGTACGCGGTGGTGGCCCACGCCTGCAGGGACAGCCCGTCGAGGTCGTTGGCGATGGTGTAGATGGAGGTGGAAACGATGGTCTGGTCCAGCGAGGACAGGAACATGCCGAGCATCAGCCCCACCATGACGGTGATGGTCTGCCGCTGCGTCAGGGCCTCTCCGGGCGCGGGTCCTGCGGTGGTTTTGGACATGGCTGCTCCAGGGTCAAGAGAAAGGGGATCGCATTTGATAGTTGCTTTCAGTAACTATGTTACTTGCTGCTTTGTTCCCCGGAGCAACGGAATCTTTTTGCGGCTGCCTCGTGCCGGCCGGTTTGGTGGGCCAGCGTGGACCGAGGGGTGAGATCTCGGCGCTTAGATTGCACCGAAGCGCCGAGATCTCACGCTTGGCCGCGCGTACCTCAGCGCTCGATGAGGATTCCGTCCGGGTCGCACCAGATCGCGGCACCGGTGCGGATGGTCACGCCGTCGATCAGCAGGTCCACGTCAGTCTCTCCCGCGCCGGCCTTGGCGCTCTTGCGCGGATTGCTGCCCAGGGCTTTGACGCCGAGGGGCAGTTCCGCGATGGCCTCGCGGTCGCGGATGGCGCCGTTAATTACGACGCCGGCCCAGCCGTTTGCCACGGCGCTCGCCGCGATCAGGTCCCCCATCAGCGCGGTCCGCAACGAGCCGGCGCCGTCGACGACCAGGACGGCGCCGTTGCCGGGTGTGGCGAGGACGGCCTTGACGAGGGCGTTGTCCTCCAGGCAGCGAACGGTCCGGACCGGGCCGCTGAAATGAGTGCGGCCGCCCAGGGACTGGAACTGCAGGGCGATGGAGTCCAGCTCGTCGCCGCGCTCGTCGTAGAGGTCGGCGGTGTTGACGGCGGCATTGGCAGGCGAAGCGGTCATTGGTTCTCCTCGGCTCTGGAATCGGGTCCGGCTCTTGGCTCCCACGATAGTCTGATTCCATCATCACGATGTTCCAGGGGGAGACCGCTATGAGCCTGTCCGACATACCCGGCGCGGTACCCGACCCCGGCCTGGCGGGCACCCGGCAGTCCGCCGCGCCCGCTGAACCGACGGCGCAGGTCAGGTCCCTCTGGATCACAGGCGTGGTGCTGGTCAACTTCGGCATCAATGCCGCGTTCTTCGGCCCCATCCAGGTGCTCCTCGCACAGCAGGCGGAACATTTCGACCCCGGACAGAAGGAAGCCATCCTCGCCCTCGTCACGGGTGCCGGTGCCGCGGTGTCGCTGGTGGCCAACCCGCTCTTTGGCGCCTTCAGCGACCGCACGGCGTCCCGGTTCGGCCGGCGTGTGCCGTGGGTGCTGGCCGGCGCCGTCCTTGGCGCGGCCGGGCTGGTGGGGCTGGCGGGCGCACCGAACGTCGCAGTGATGACGTTGCTTTGGTGCGTGGTCCAGGCCGGCTGCAACGGCGCCTACGCCGCGATCACTGCCGCCGTTCCCGACCGTGTTCCCGTCCCCCAGCGCGCTACCGTCGGCGGCCTGGCGGCGATGGGGCAGACCGCCGGGATCCTCGCCGGCGCGGTGATTGCCTCCGTCGTCAGCGGAAACTTCGTGCTGGGTTACATTGTCTGTGCGGCGGCCCTCGTGGCGGGCGTCGTGATGTACCTGGTCAAGAGCGACGACGACCCCCTCCCCGCCGGGGCTGCCCGGCCGATGAACTGGGCCGGCTTCCTGCTTGGGTTCATCAGGCCGCTTAGGCACCCCGACTTCGCCTGGGCCTGGATCACCCGGCTGCTGGTCAATATCGGCAACCACATGGTCACCCTGTACCTGATCTTCTTTCTGGCAGACGCAGTGCACCTGAAGGAGACCACCGGCCTCGAACCCGCCTTCGGCGTGCTGGTGCTGACCGGTCTCTACGCTGTATTCGTGATCATCACCAGCGTGGTGGGCGGCAGGCTCAGTGACAGGATGGGCAAACGCAAGCCGCTGGTGATCGCATCGTCCGCAATCATCGCGCTGGCCTCGCTGATCCTCGCCTTCGCCCCCACCTGGGTGGGCGGCATCGTGGGAGCCAGCGTTCTGGGCATCGGGTTCGGCGCCTACCTCGCCGTTGACTTCGCCCTCATTACCCAGGTGCTCCCCAACGCTTCCGACAGGGGCAAGGATCTTGGCGTCATCAACATCGCCAACTCCCTGCCGCAGGTGATCGCCCCCGTGCTGGCGTGGCCGTTCGTCACCCTCTGGGGCGGCTACGTGTCCCTCTACGTAGCCGCCGCCGTGATCGGCCTTTTGGGAGCAGTGTTCGTGGTGAAGATCAAGGGCGTCGACTAGTCCTTACCCACCCGGGCGTCTAGAACACGGCCGTGAAGCCGCCCCACCCGGTGCCGACGACCGCCTTCCCCTTGAATCCTGAGCTGTGGTCCAGGCCATGCGTGGAAACATATCGGCCGTTGCCGTAGTACATGGTGAGGGCCCCGGCGCCATTGATTCCCCAGATGTCCTCGTCGCCGTCGCCGTTGAAATCTCCGGCGGCATCGAACCGGCGTACGCCGCCCCAGCCCTGCCCGATCTGGAAGTGGAAGGCCGGCGCGTCGAGAGCAAACTGCCCCTTGCCGTTGCCGGGGAAGAGCCGCAGGTAACCGAAGCTGTCGCGTCCGATGATGTCAACCTCGTTGGTACCCGAGAACTTGGCAGAGGCCGCGATCGGATTCATCTCGCCCCAGCCCGTGTCGATGACCGACTTGGCCAGCCAGCCGCCGCGGCCGTTGCCCGGGTAAAGCCAGATCCGGTTGGATGCATCACGCGCGATGATGTCGTTGTTGCCGTCCCCGGTGAAGTCGCCGGGCGCGATGACGTCCTTGAAGCCGCCCCAACCGACACCCACCTGGCTCCTTTTCAGCCAGCCGCCCTTTCCGTTGCCGGGGTACAGGAACAGCCGCCCCGAACGGTCGCGGGCCATCACGTCATTGTTGAGGTCACCGTTGAAGTCACCGGTGGCCATCAGCTTGTCGAACCCGCTCCAGCCGACGCCGACCTTCTGCCGCGGCAGCCAGTTGCCCTTGCCGTTGGTTGGGTAGAGATACAGGTTGCCGGCGGTGTCCCGGGCGAAGAAGTCCGTGGTGCCGTCCGCGTTGAACCCGCGAGCCTTCGGCTTGTTGGCGACGACAGTGCGCAGCTTTCCGGCCACCTTGATTTTGCTGAGGGGATCGTAGGCCACGGTCAGGTCGACGGTAATGGTTTTGCTCTTATCGGCTGGCACCAGGACGTAGCTTCCCCGGGTTGCACCGGGGATCGGAGCGCCGTTGCGCTTCCAGACGTAGGAGTATGAGGGGCTGCCGCCAGCGGGGATGACACGTGAATAGCCGGGAACAACGCGCACCGTGCCTCCGACAGAAGAATCCCCGACGACTTCCGGCGGCTGTGCTTCGATGTAGCGCGGCAGGGGACCGACGGCGGCGCTGGTTGCTGTTGCAGGCTGGTAGCCGGGGGCCCTGACGGTGACCCGCACCGACATTTTCGTACCGCCGTCGACAGAACTGTTGTAGTTGTAATCGCTGTACGTGGCTCCCGGAACGGCGACTCCGTTGCGCAGCCACTGGTAGGTGAAGCTTTCGGGAGTGTCAGCGTCCCAAATCCCCGGTTCGGCAGACAGACGGGTATCTGTCGTGGTAGGACCGGTGACCTTGGGCGGAGCGGTGTTGTGCATGGCCTTGAGGGCCTTCGCCGGATTGCTGACAATGAAGTTGCCGCCGGTGAGAGACGCGAGTGCCGCTGACGGTACCGGCACAGTCGCAGGAATCCGCGAAACTTTGCCGTCGCGGAAGTAGTGGGTGACTCCGCGGCCCCCGAGGTAGATCACCCGCACGTAGTCGATTTCATATCCTCCGGGCGTCCAGGCCTGCGTGACCGGGGCTGAAGCGGTGGCGCTGAGGGGACCGCGGGACGCCGTTCCCTGCCAGGTCAACACCTGCTGGGAGGTGTCCACGGAGCTCGCGTACACAAACAGCACTTCCTTGGCGCCCTGGGCCAATGAAAAGTTCACGCTCGCGGTCTGCCCCGGTGTGAGAGGCCCCTCCGTTGCCATACCCAGATGTGTCAGCCGGGGATCCTCGAAGATGAGCTGCGGATTCGCGATCTCAAAGTCCCGCAGGGCCAGGGAACCGAACGAAGGCGCAAGAGTCAGGCCCGCCGGGACGGTCCTGCCGTCGCGGTAGTACCACTGGTCGATCCCGGAAACGAGGTCAAGGCCGATAGCGCTGACTTGCACTTGCCCGCTGGGCCATGCGTCGGCGGCCGCCACCAGCGTCACCGCTCCGGAAAGGACGCCCTCAGAACCCAACCATCTGGCGTACTCCCTGCCGGCCAGGTCTTTCAGTTCGACCTGAATGCCCTTAACCGGCACCGACGTGGTGAAGCTGAAACTGACCGTGCCGCCGGCCTCGAGCACCGCCGGCGATGTCCGCTCGAAGGACAGCAGGGCAGGCTCGTCAGCGGCCACGGCAGGCGACGCTGGAACCAGCAGGAGCGCCACCATGGCAAACGCGACAAGGAACCCCAGGCCCCGGCGGAACGTCGCGCCCGCGTCCGCGCAAACTCGCGCGCAGGCCGGAGACATGACAGCAGCAAGAGACCCCAAAATTTCCCCCAATTGACCAGAAAACGGCCCGAACCGAAACGGCCGGACAAGACCAGTGAGATGAGACTACTCCGCGGTAGCGACATTTCGGGATTTTCCGGCTCCGCACCCTTTGCATGGCACCCTGCAGCATGCTGGGCTCTCAGGGGAACCCAGCCGGCGCCGGCACCCGCTCTCAGGAAGCACCCGGGATCGGTGCCATATACTGGAGTGCGAATCGCGGCAGGACCGGGAATGGGGCTCTTTCCTGACTGCACCAGGAATCTCAACCTCCGGACTGATGATGCTTGACTTAATGCCTGATCTTCCGCCCATGGCCGCCCCGCCTACCCTTCCCCGGCAGCAGCGCCGCTACAACCGGATTCTGGAGGTGGCTGCCGGCTTCGCGCGGAAGGGCCTCAAGTCCGTCACCCTTTCCGAGGTAGCGGCACAGGCCAATGTCCCCCTCGGCACTCTTTACCGTTACTTTCCCTCCGCCACCCACCTGATGCTTGCCCTCTACCGGCACCAGCTCGGCGAGTTCAAAACAGGGACCGGGCCGGGCGCCGTCCGTATCCATGCACTCTCCGGTGTGGCGATGGAAATCTTCCACATGCGCGTCATGCAGCCCGCCGTGGAACAGTGCCTCAGCCAGGGCGTTTACCTCAAGGACCGGGACACCACCGGCCTGCTGCGGGATATCGACTCCCTGGCGGAACGCGCCGTCACCGCCGTGTGCGGGGACGCGGCCGTGGCCCGGGTTGTGTTGCTGACCGTCACCGGTCTAGTCCAGTCGGTGCGCTGCCGCAGGCTTTCGCTGTTTGAGGCGGAGGAAGACCTGAAGAAGGCGTGTACCCTGCTGATGCCGGCAGCCCGTCTCGCGCGGAATACCGCGTAACCGGTCTAGACCAGTCGAGTAATAAAAGCCGCACAAACGGTGAAATAACCCACAAATCAGCTTTAAACGCGCGCTATCCGGACCAGCGGGCCCCAAGTGGCATTAAGTGGGCCTTTGTCCTGTCTAACATGGCATCAGCGGAGTGGCCAGCACCCAGCAGCTCCACGGGCTTTCTGACGGGACCCGCCACCCTTGGGCCGTCAGCTGAAGCGCGTATCTGACCATCTTGAGCCTCGAATGCTTGAGCCATACTGTGCCGTTTGCCCACGGCTAGCCACAGGAGACAACGACGTGTCCACTGAAACTATCGCTCCGAATGACACCAGCGCAGCCGCAGAGCTGACCGACCAGGAAATTTTCGCTGCCCACGAGGGCGGCAAGCTTTCCATTGCCAGCACCGTTCCCCTGAACAACAAGCGCGACCTCTCGATCGCCTACACACCCGGCGTTGCCCAGGTCAGCCGGGCCATCCACGCTGACCCGGAACTCGCCAAGAGCCACACCTGGGCGCAGCGCCTCGTGGCCGTCGTCAGCGACGGCACCGCCGTCCTTGGCCTGGGAAACATTGGCGCCAGCGCCTCACTGCCCGTCATGGAGGGCAAGTCCGCCCTCTTCAAGGCCTTCGGCGAGCTGGACTCGATCCCGCTGGTCCTTAACACCACCGACGTGGACGAGATCGTGGAGACCCTCGTCCGGCTGCGCCCCAGCTTCGGTGCCGTCAACCTCGAGGACATCGCCGCCCCGCGCTGCTTCGAGCTGGAAGAAAAGCTCATTGAAGCCCTGGACTGCCCCGTTATGCACGATGACCAGCACGGCACCGCCGTGGTGGTCCTCGCCGCGCTGACCGGTGCCGCCAAGGTCACCGGCCGCGGGCTCGAGGAACTCCGCGTGGTGATCTCCGGTGCAGGCGCCGCAGGCATCGCCATCGCGGAAATCCTCCTCACCGCCGGCATCGACGACGTGGTGCTGCTTGATTCGCGCGGCGTGATCAACTCCGAGCGTGCCGACATCGCCGCCGACCCCGCCAGCAAGAAGGCCCAGATGGCACAGCGCAGCAACCCGCGCGGCATCTCAGGCGGCCCCGGGGAAGCCCTCCTGGGCGCGGACGTCTTCGTTGGGGTGTCCTCCTCCAAGCTGGACGAGGAGCACCTGAAGCTGATGAACCACAGCTCCATCGTGTTCGCACTGTCCAACCCGGACCCCGAAGTCCTGCCCGAGGTCGCGTCCAAGTACGCCGCGGTGGTGGCCACCGGCCGCAGCGACTTCCCCAACCAGATCAACAACGTCCTGGCGTTCCCCGGCATCTTCCGCGGTGCTCTGGACGCCGGGGCCCGCCGCATCACCCCTGCGATGAAGGTTGCCGCGGCCCGCGCCATTGCCGAGCTGGCCGATGACAAGCTGTCCGCGTCCTACATTGTGCCAAGCCCGCTGGACCCGCGCGTTGCGCCGGCCGTCACTGCCGCGGTTGCCGCGGCAGTTGCCGCGGAAGCCAACCAGGGCTAACTGAAGTCCGACGGCGGTGCCTCCCGTGCTGGGGAGGCACCGCCGTCGTCGTTCCCGGCAAAGTCCGCACCGTGGACCGCACCGCCGGACCGGCACTCCAGCCGCAGACCGCCCGGATCCTAGACTGGGGGCATGAACGCCCAGACCCTTGTGACCGTCCTGTGCGGCTTGGCCATCCTGATTGGCGTTGCCGGCACCGTGATCCCCGTCCTGCCGGGCAGCTTCCTGATCGGGCTGAGCCTGCTGGCGTGGGCCATCTGGGGCGGAGAGGGCGTGACTGGCTGGGTGGTTTTTGCCGTGGGCATGATGTTTGTGCTGGCAGGGATGGCGGCCAGCGCCGTCCTCGCCGGCCGCAAACTGAAGGAGCACCGGATTCCAAACCGGAGCGTCGCTCTGGGGGTTGTGCTGGGCATCGCCGGCATGTTCGTCATTCCGGTGGTGGGCCTGTTCGTGGGCTTCGCCGTCGGGCTGCTGCTCAGCGAAGTCCAGCGCACGCGCAACTTCCGGGCAGCGCTGACCTCCAGTTGGGCGGCCCTGAAGGCCACCGGTCTGGGAATGCTCGTGGAGTTCGGCCTGGCCTGCCTCGCGGCCAGCACCTGGGTGGTGGGCGTGTGGGTGGGCGCCGCTTCGGCTTAATTCCGGGCCGCCATTAGCATGGAGGAATGAGCGCGGGGGAGTTTTCAGGACCGATCTACCGCGACACGCGCGACCTCACCCCCTTCGGCGGCGGCACGGTCCGCACCCCGGTGCGCGAAATGGCCGAGGGCGTGGGCGGGCTTATCCACGGAATGCTCGGCGGCGGGGACTCCCGGATCAGCGTGGACGGCAGCGTCCCGCGGCTCAAGCTGCTGCCGGGCAAGGCTGCCAGGACCGTTTACGACGCCGTCTTCTCCAACACCGACCCCAACGGGCTCATCGCCGCCGGCCGCGCCTATCCCGGCTGGGCCGGCCTCTGTTGCGTGCTGGCCGGTCTCCTCGCCTACAAGCAGGGCGGCTACCTGCGGGCCGCGGAGCTGCTGCAGCGCGGGCTTTCCGTCAGGAACGACGACGAGGCGAACCAGTTCGCCGCCAGTTACCTGACCCGGGTGGTCACCCGGGTGGAGGTGGCCGAACGGATCGTGGTGCCCGTGCTCTTCAGCGAGGAGTCGGTGTTCCTTGCCCTCTCCCACTCGCTCCGGGAAACGGGGCAGACCGAGGCGGCTTTTGAAACGCTGGTCAGGCTGCCGCCGTCGTTGCCCACCGCACTGGCGAGATGCGCACTGGCCGCCGCCCTGGGCCGGGACCAGGAAGTGGTGGTCTGGACGGAAGGCCTGCTGAACGCCGATGACCTCTCCGCGGCACTGCTCCTGGTGCGGGCGCGCTCCCTCCGCCGGCTCGGCGCCTACAGCCAGGCCCAGCAGGCGCTCAAGGAGGTCCTGCGGCGGCAGAAGACCAGCATGTCCCTGCGCAACGACGCCCTGACCGACCGTGCCCTGATCCTGCTGGACAACGGACGGAAGTCCCTCAACCCGCGGGACTGGCAGCGCGGCCGGCAGGCGGAGCTCGAAACGTTCGACGTCATCCGGAAGGACATCGAGGCGCGCCGGGCGTGGGAACAGAAATGGAAGCAGTTCGGCGGCGACTGAGGCTCTCCTGTGGACGCCCGGCCCTTGTGGGCAGTACAGGGCCGCGATACAACGGACCCATGACTGACGCAATCAGGCAGTGGATGGACAGGTACATCGCAGCGTGGACCACCAACGACCCCGAGGACATCGGGGCGCTCTTCACCGAGGAGGCCGTGTACGCCACGAGGCCCTACGACCCCGACCCGTGGCGCGGCCGGGCACAGATCGTGGAGCGCTGGATCGGCTCGGCGGACCAGCCCGGGGACTGGAGGTTCGAATGGTCCCTGCTGGGATCCGACGGCGACCTCGCGTTCGTGCAGGGCCGCACCACGTACCTTGATGACCGCCCGAGCTACGAGAACCTGTGGGTGGTCCGGCTCGATCCCGGCGGGCGGGCGTCGGGCTTCACTGAGTGGTTCATGGAGCGCAAGGTCTGAGCCTGCCGCGGGGCCGGCTTCCGGGCTGGCTCCTAGGCAAATCTGCTGAGGGCCGGAAGCAGCTGTTCCGAGAGCAGGGCGACACCGAGGACCACCATAATGATTCCGCTGGTCAGCGTGACCCTGCGGGCGGCGTTCGGCCGGGACTGCAGCAGTCTCCGCGAGAGCAGGGCAACGCAGGTGTACACGAGCGCCGCCAGCAGCACGAACGTGAGGCCCAGCAGGCCGGACTGCACCGGCACCGGCAGCGGCGCGTCGGCACTGACGAACTGCGGCACCAGGGCCAGGAAGAACAGCAGCCCCTTGGGGTTGATGCCGCTGGTCCCCATGCCCTGAAGGAAGGACCTGAGCTGGTTCTGTCCCGCATTCCCGACGGCGGCCGCAGCCGTGAAGCTGGCGCCGCGCCATGACCTGATGGTGACGGTTCCCAGCCACAGCAGGTAGACCGCGCCGGCTACCGTGATCCAGCCCAGCAGGCCCGGCATGCTCGCCAGCACGGCGGCGAGCCCGGCCACCATGAGGACGGTGTGCAGCACGTAGCCGCTGCACAGCCCCGCGACGGCGGGGACGAAACTGCGGCGGCCGAGACCGGCCGTGATGGAATAGGCCCAGTCCACTCCCGGGGTGCAGGCGAGGGCGGCCGCAACCACGATGAAGGCGAGGAAAAGCTGGGGATTCATGGCGGGCTCCTGCGTGTTTGGCGGTAAGAAAAGCCTAGGCAAAATGGCGCCAGATGTGCTCTCAAATTTCGCGCGGATCGCGGCTGCTGGAGTAAGATTTTTGCGTGATTGACCATATCGACAGAAGTATTTTGCGCCACCTCAAAGAAGACGGCAGAATGACTGCCACGGCGCTGGCCGCCAAGGTGGGGCTGACCGTGGCGCCCTGTCACCGGCGGCTCCGCGACCTCGAGCAGTCCGGCGTGATCCGCGGCTACAAAGCGGACATCGATCCGGCCGCCGTCGGGCTCGGGTTTGAGGCGATTGTGTTCGTGACCCTGCGGCAGGTTGACCGCCCCACCATGGAGATCTTTGAGAACCGGGTGGCGGAGAACCCGAACATCGTGGAGGCGCAGCGGCTGTTCGGTTCCCCGGACTACCTGCTCAAGGTCATCGCAGCTGACCTGCCCTCCTACCAGCGCTTCTACGACAGCGAACTGACAGTCCTTCCGGGCGTGGAACGGCTGACCTCGACCCTGGTGATGAAGAACCTGAAGTCCAACGCAGGCCCGCCCGTCTGACCAGCCGGCCGCCCGCCGTCGTACATCCTTAATCAACAGCGCGAACTTAACCAACAGCGCGAACGAACACTTAAGGCCCCCGATCCGGGTGGATCGGGGGCCTTAAGTGTCCGCTCGCGCTGGACTGTCTCCCGTGCTCAGCGGGGGTTCAGCACGACGTTCTGGAAGGCGCCTTTCCCGGTGCCGGTGTGGAGCCAGAGGGCTCCGTCGGCCGACACGGAAACGACGTTCGGATTGCCCGTTCCGGCGAAGCGTCCCACACTGGCGAAGGTGGTGAAGGCGTTCCAGCCGGTGCCGAGCTGCGTGCGGGCCAGGAAACCGGAGGCGCCGCTGCCGGGGTAGAGCCAGAGCGTGCCGTCCGACGCGCGGGCCATCAGGTCGGCCTTTCCGTCACCGTTGAAGTCGTTGCCGGCAACCACCTGGCTGAAGCCTGCCCAGCCGGAACCGACCTGCTTCCGGGCAAGGAAGGCGCCCGTCCCGTTGCCGGGGTAGAGCCACAGCTTGCCGTCCGGCTCCTGGGCGACGATGTCCGCCTTTCCGTCGCCGGAGAAGTCGCCGGGGGCGATGATCCGCGCGAAGGCCTGCCAGCCGGTGCCGATCTTTTTCGGTGCCTGGAAGAGTCCCGTTCCGTTGGTGGGGTAGAGCCAGAGCGAGCCGTCGGGCTTCCGGGCCAGGAGGTCAGGGCCCCCAGCGCCGTTGAAGTTGCCGGCGGAGACCACCTGGTCGAAGACCTGCCAACCGGTGCCGAGCTGCCGGGATGTGCGGAACCCGCCCGAGCCGTTGCCGGAGTAGAGCCGCAGGACGCCCTGGGCCGTGCGGGCCAGGATGTCGGGCTTGCCGTCGCCGTCGTAATCGCCGGCTTCCCAGACCTGGCTGAAGCCGGCCCAACCGGCGCCGATCTTCAGCTTGGTCGCGAAACCGCCGACGCCGTTGCCCGCGTACGCGGTGATGGCACCGCTGGTGCTGGCCGACAGGATGTCCGTGAGCCCGTCGGAGGTAAAGTCCTGGCCGGCGATCAGCTCCGTGCTGGCCCAGCCTGTGGCCAGCGTGCGGCGCGCCAGGAAGCCTCCGGTTCCGCTGCCCGGGTACAGGTAGACGGTCCCGGTGCTGGAGCGGGCGAGCAGGCCGGGGCCCGTGGCGAGCCCGCCCGCTGCGGTGACGGCCGTGAAACCCTGCCATCCGGAACCCACCTGTGTGGACGCCAGGAAGCCGCCGGTTCCGTTGCCGGGGTACAGCCACAGCGTTCCGTCGGCGCGCATGGCCAGCAGGTCGGCGCGCTTGTCGCCGTTGAAGTCACCGGGCGCGATGATTCGCTTGAAACCCTCCCAGCCGGAGCCGATCTGCGTGCGGGCCAGGAAACCGCCGGTGCCGCTGCCCGGGTACAGCCACAGTGCTCCGTTGGACGTCCGGGCAATGAGGTCCGTCTTCCCGTCCCCGTTGAAGTCGCCGTTGCCGAGGACCATGTTGAAGCTGTTCCAGGCCGTTCCGATCTTCACGGCGGTACCAAGCTTGTTTCCGCCCAGGCCCGGGAGCAGCAGGAGCGAACCGTCTGCCTCGCGGGAGATCATGTCTGCCTTCCCGTCCCCGTTGAAGTCGCCGGCCGAGAACTGGATCCTGGTGTGCAGGGCCAGGTCGGCGTCGATGGTGACGGTGGCCGAGGTGGCGGTGACGGCATTGACCGTGACCCGGGTTCCCGCATGCGTGATGAACGTGCTGCCGGCCTGCCAGGTGTGGTTGGTGGCGTAGGACCCGGTGAACGGAATGGTGGACGGCATCAGCACCAGTGAGGACGAGGGGGTGGCGCCGCCCCGCTGGACCACCTTCACGCCCCTGTTGCCGGCAGGTCCGCTGGCCAGGTACGCGTCGTAGCCGGCAGGCTGCCGGAGCTCCAGGTAGTAGATCTCCTTGCTGACGGGATCGGTGAACTTCACCGCGCGGTAGGCCAGCTTGGTGTCACCCCAGGGCTTCAGCGTGTAGCTCTTCACGCCCGATGCCACGCCGAGGTCGCGGATGTCCGTCGCTGCGCCCAGGCCCTTGGCATCCCAGAACGGCGAACTGATCACCGGCATGTTGTAGCTCGACAGGCCCATGATGTCGGTTCTGTCGCCGTACTCCCGGATGTAGCAGGAGGAATCGGTGAACTGCCCGGTGCTCGTGGTTCCCACGTCCGAAATGCCGCTGCTGCACTGCAGGGCGTCGGCGTGCATGGATCCGAGGACGTGCCCGAACTCGTGGGCGATCACGCTGTTGGTGAAGCCGCTGATCTGCGGCATCAGTACCCGCCCGCTGTTGCCGGTGCTGCTGAAGCCGGCGCCGAGGGCGCCGCCGGAGAGCGTGGCGCTGGGGACGAAGATCACCAGCCCCTTGTTGGCGCCGTAGGTCCACTTCAGCTCGGTGGTGATCTTGTTGATCATGTCGTAGTAGGAGTCCGTCGACCTCGCCGTCTTGGACGCCAGCGTGGCGCGTTCGGTCACGGTCATGGAAATCCGGCCGCCGGACATCGCCTTCCAGTAGTTGCTGGAGGCGGTCACGGCTGCTTCGGCCTGGGCCATCGGAACCACGGCCTTGTTGTCCACCAGCGTGGCGACGACGACCTTGACTGTGAGGGCCGCTGCGGCCGTCCCACCCGCCTCAGTCTGGAGGGCCAGCCCGGCAGGCGGCCCGTCCGCCGGAACGCCCGGCGCGGATTCGTAACCGTGGTGCACCCGTTCCGAACCGGACTCGACCGGCAGAGACGTGCCGTTGCCGGCAGGATTCGTGGCTGCCATGGCGGTGGCGGGAAGCGAGACGAGACCCGCGGCCAAAACCAGCAAGCCGGTCACGGACGCGATTGAACGGGAAAAAGAGCGCATTGAGTTCCTTATTGAGACCGACCCCCCGGCGGAGACCCTGAGTGAACAATGCACCCGCTGCGTGCCCAGCGCTGCTGCAGATGCGCAATCAGGTTACAGTTGCCGGCGCAGGACAGCCGCCGGGATATCCGCAGTTTTCCCCAATGATTTGCGCAATATCGGAGCGGCGCTCCGGGCCGCCGGAATCAGTGCTCTAGAAGGCCCGTGGTCCGGTAGGGAATCACCTCGCGCAGGAACATGCTGGTGGACGTCCGCACGATTCCCGGGCACAGCCGGATCTCCTCGGAAACCCGGTACAGGTCGTCAGGGCTGGTGGCAACTACCCGGATCAGCAGGTCCGTGTCGCCGGCCGGGGCGTGGCATTCCAACACCTCGGGGATCTCGCGCAGCGCGGCGATGGCCTCGTTGAGATGGCTCTGGTCCAGTTCGGCGCTGACAGCAGCGGCAACGCCGCGGCCCAGGGCCGCGGGAAGCACGCGGCTGCTGTTGGGCCGGAGGGCGCCCGACGCCGTCATCCGCTCCAGGCGGGACTGTACAGTACCGCGCGCCAGGCCCAGTCGCTGGGCCAGGACCATGATGGGCAGCCGGGGATCCTCGTCCAGGGCGGCGAGGATCCGCCGGTCTGTGGCGTCGAGCTGCTGCA
This sequence comes from Arthrobacter sp. NPDC056691, assembly GCF_042791415.1. Taxonomy (NCBI): domain Bacteria; kingdom Bacillati; phylum Actinomycetota; class Actinomycetes; order Micrococcales; family Micrococcaceae; genus Arthrobacter; species Arthrobacter sp. NPDC056691. The sequence goes on along the minus strand of NZ_JBHTXX010000026.1, from coordinate 63,157 downwards.
ATCTGATCACTTCCTGTCCGGTTTCCGGGGGCACAACTGATCAGATTGACCAGGCTATGCCATGCCCATTGCGCCTACTGTAGGTGTTCTGCTCAGATAGTGGCAACGCAGGCGACGGTTACCCCCGCAGCCGGCAGGCAACAGGCTCCCGGCACACCACCCGGCCCCCTGGACCACGCTTCCCGCAAGGAGGCAGCCGCTGATTGACACTTGTTCACGCATTCGTCTTTCCGCAAGAAGTGCCTCGATTTCCTGGACGGAGTTCCGTCCGGGGCAGGCACGGCAAGAGCCCCTGAGCCACCGATTCCCGGCCAACGCCCGGAGTGTGCGGTAGCTGAGGGGCTCTTGTGGTGTTCGGCATAGGCTGGAGGCCATGACTTCTGCTGGCCGCTTCGCCCCCAGCCCGTCTGGTGAGCTGCACGTGGGAAACCTCCGGACGGCAATCCTGGCCTGGCTCTTTGCCCGTTCCACCGGGCGGCGGTTCCTGCTGCGGGTCGAGGACCTCGACCGGGCGCGGGCCGGCGCTGAAGCCGCGCAGTTGCGCGACCTTGCCGCAGTTGGCGTGACCTGGGACGGCGCGGTGGTGCGCCAGACGGACCGGAAGCCGCTGTACACGGCAGCCATCGGACGGCTGGCCGCGGCCGGGCTGACCTACGAATGCTTCTGCACCCGCCGGGAGATCCAGGAGGCACCCTCCGCGCCGCACGCGCCGCAGGGCGCTTATCCCGGAACGTGCAGGAGGCTGTCAGCGGCGGAGGTTGAGTTCAAGCGGTCCAGCCGCCCGGCGGCCATCCGGCTACGTTCCTCCGTGGCCGAATGGACGGTGCGGGATGTGTTGCACGGGACGTTCACCGGAGTGGTGGATGACTTTGTCCTGCGCCGGAACGACGGCGTGACCGCCTACAACCTGGCCGCCGTCGTGGATGATGCCGAACAGGGCATAGACCAAGTGGTCCGGGGCGACGATCTCCTGCCGTCCACACCCCGGCAGGCATATCTGGCGTCCCTGTTGAATATGCCCGTTCCGGAATATGCGCACGTCCCGCTGGTGGTGAACGCCGACGGCGCCCGGCTGGCCAAGCGAGACGGTGCGGTTACCCTGGCTGATCTGGCCGCCGTCGGACTCCCCGCGGAAGCCGTGCAGCGGACGATCCTGGAGTCGCTGGGCCTGCCGGGCGCGTCCCTCAAGACGGCCCTTCAGGGATTTTCGCCCGCCAGCCTGCCGCGCGGGCCATGGGTGTGGCCCGGGGTGTAGCATCGGCTCCGCCGCCGGTCAGGCCCGTCGGGACCCCGGCGCACTAGCCCAGCTTGGCCCGCTGATCCAGCTGCTCCAGCGCCGAGTGGAGCAGGTCCGCGCTCCGGCGTTCATCGATAACGATCGAGGCGCCGAGTGCGGCAACAATGATGAGCAGGCAGACGGGAACAGAGACGCCCGCCGCGGCCAGGGCCACAGCTCCGGCGAGTACGCACACCACTCCGGTGGTGACGGCAACGAGGGTGCGGTCGACGCACGTCATGACGCTGAAAAGTGCCGTGAGCGTTACCTTGAACAGCGCCACGGGAACGGCGATGCTGGCGACGGCGACGGCGGCGCTGATGTGCGCGGCGTGGTCAATGTAGTACGCCGCGACATGCAGGCCCGCCCCGGTGGCGGCGATCGCGGCGAAGACGGGGATGTGGCCGTAGCCGAAGAAGTAGGAGCGGTGGCGCTGCAGGTGCAGGGCCCGGCCGGCGGGCAGGATGAAGTAGATCCACCACATGCCGAAGGCCAGCGCCGTGCCGCCGAAACCCACCAGGGCGGCATCAGCCGACCAGCCGTGGTTGGCCACGATGGCCCGGAGTGTCTCGACAGCGCCGATGAGGCATTCGCCGAGGGCGATGATGGCCAGCAGGCCGTAGCGTTCGGCGATGTGGTGGGCGTGCCAGGGGGTGGATGCATTGCGCTCGGCCACATACGGGGTGGCCAGTTCCAGGACATACAGCGGTGCAATCATCAGGAACGTGGTGGGCACATCCGCCTGGATGAGCAGCACCGCGATCCACCCGAGCTGGACCATGGCCAGGTATCCCGCGTACCGCAGGCACGTCTTCCGCCGGGCCGGGTCCTGGCGGGCGGCCCGCAGCCACTGGAAGACCAGGGCCAGCCGCATGATGATATAGCCGCCCACGATGACGGTGTTGTCTACGTGCTTCCCCTCGACGAGGGAGTGGAACATGGGCTCGATTCCCATCGCCAGGATCAGGACGCCCACCAGCTGGACCATGGTGACCACCCGGAACACCCAGTCGTCGGTGTCGTAGGCGCTGGCGAACCAGGTGAAGTTGATCCAGGCCCAGATCACGGCAAACATGGCGAAGGAAAAGCCGAGCAGTCCGGCGCCGAAGTGTCCCTCCGCGATCTCGTGGGCAAACTGGCTGCCGGCCACCCCGAAGGCGATCACGAAGGTCAGGTCGAAGAAGAGCTCCAGCGGGGTGGCTGTCCGGTGCGGCTGGTGCGGATCCCGGCCACCCATGCGGGCCACGGCATGCCGGAGGGGATTAGAAGAGGGCATGGGTCAAACGTAGCGTGTCACAACGGGGCACCGCTGGTGTGTCAGGAAGGCTGCAGGGCAGGTCCGCGCCGGAACCGCAACCCCGCCCGCCAGAGCAGGGCAATGTAGGCCAGGTCGAACACGCTGCACAGCGTGCCGAGGCCCAGTATCAGGGCCGAGTTTCCGTATCCGCCGTAGACGATGGTGGGGGCGAGCGTGCCGATCCACTTGGCCACGGCTATGACGAGTGACTGTCCCCGGCCGCTTCCGCGCGAGACGAACATCGCGATGAACAGGCCGGACATCAGCAGGTTCTGCAGGAAAGCGGCGTACTTGGTGGCGTCGTCCCAGCCGAACTCGGCCACGAACAGCAGCTGCACGGCGAACGACGTGATGCCCAGCAGGACGGCCCAGGCCAGGAAGAGCAGCCGGGTGACCCAGTGCGGCAGCTCCGCCCGTCCGAACCGCAGGAAGGTGAAGACGATCAGGACGTCCGCCAGACCCCACACAATGTTGAAGACACCCTGGGCCGAAAGTCCGGTGGCCACGGACCGCGAGGCGTAGATGGCCTCCCAGGCGAAGTTGAGCGCCAGGGCCGCCGCCGGGATGGCGTAGGTGCGCTCCTGGAAGCCCAACCTGATCGCCTCGACGTAGACGACGGTCCAGGCCAGGCCGCTGACGATGGTGAGAAACAGGATCACGCCTCTCCTCCCTTCGTGGTCCGTTTCGACGGTTCCCTGCCGGCTAGACGGCCGTCCGCGTCTAACACGCACGGAACCGTCGAAATGGCCGGCAAATTCCCTTAGACCCGGCCGAGGGCGTCGATGTCCTCCAGGAACTCCTGGTGCACTTCCTCGCTGACGGTGGTGCGGGTATCGGCGATGGCGTCGAGGTAGTCCTGGGTGGCGGGGCCCTTCCGGACCGCCTCGCGGACGGAGACGCCGCCCCCGGACGCCAGCCCGCCGTCGTCGTACACGGCTTTTTCCAGCGCCCGCTGGGAGGCGCTCCGCGCGGCGAACTCAATGTCCGCGGGTGAGAAGCCCTCGGTGCGGTCCACCAGCTGCTCCACGTCCACATTGTCGACGACGGCGGCGGGGATGAAGCGTTGCCACATGGCTTCGCGGGCCTGCCGGTCGGGGAGGCCGATGGGGATGACGTAGTCGAAGCGGCCGTGCCGGAGGAAGGCGGTGTCGAGGGCTCGGATGAAGTTGGTGGCACACACGAGCAAGCGGCCGGGCTGTTCGCGGAAGGCGGGGATGATCTTGAGCAGTTCGTTGGTGACGCCCTGCAGCGGCGACGGCGGGTCCCCGGCACGCTGGGAAGCGATTTCCTCCACCTCGTCGATGAACACGACGGCGTGCTCGAGTTCCGAAATCTCCAGGAACGTCTCCCGCAGCGCACCGGCCAGGCCCTTGGGGTCGGCGGCCAGGCGGGAGGGGAAGACCTCGACGAAGGGCCACTCGAGGCGTGAGGCAATGGCCTTGGCGAAGGTGGTCTTGCCGGTGCCGGGCGGCCCGAACAGCACCACGGCCCGCGGCGGCACCACGCCGAATTCGTCGGCGAGGTCGGCCTCGGCCAGCGGCAGGACCAGGCGGCGCTCCAGGAGCTCCTTCTCCCGGCGCATGCCCGCCACGTTCTCCCACAGGTCCCGGGCCAGTATCCGGCCGCCAAGCAGGCCCAGGGGCTCGAGTTCCTGGCGCTGCACAGGGATGGTGCGCTCGAAGTAGCGCAGGTTTTTCTTGAGCACGAAACCGCGGCTCAGGAAGGCCTCCACCCGGGTCTCCAACTCGGGCATCAGGGCGGAAAGCTTGTTCAGCCCGTGCGGTGCCATCCGGTTTTCGACGGCGGCGAGCAGCGAGGTGCCGATGCCCCGGCCGCGGAATTCGGGCAGGGTGGCCAGGAAAACGACCCACCCCTGGTCATGGGCTGCACGTCCGACGGCGGCGCCCACCACCTGGTCGCCGAGGACAGCCACTACGGCATGGTCCTTTTCGCAGGAGGCCAGCACTTCGGAGAGCGCATAGACCGGCTCGACGTTGGTGGCCTTCAGTGATTCCCAGAGGTGCAGGATGCCGTCAAGGTCCGCGGAGTGGAAGTCCCGGATCCGCCAGTTGGTCATGAGGTTCTCTCCCGTGGTTCGACGTTGAGCCAGTTCTGAGCTGCCTGCTTTTCGAGGCGCTGAGCCGAGCTTAGGCGATGGCGCGCCGGTACGGGGTTGCAGGTGCGTTGCGTTACGTGGGTCAGCGCTTGTCCGCGTGTACGGATGAGTCCTTGCCCGCTGCACCCCTGCGGAAGTGGTGGGTGCGCTCATGGTCATCCTTGGTGTGCACCACCAGAACCGGGCATTCGGCATGCGCGACGCAAGCCGTGCTCACGGAGCCGAGGTGCAGGCCCATGAATCCGCCGTGGCCCCTGCGCCCCACCACCAGCATCGCCGCTCCGGCGGCCGCCTCCACCAGCTTGGCGGGGGCCGGGCCGCGCACGAGTTCGCTGGTCAGGGCCTCCGGAACGTCCGGCCCGAAGGCCTTCGCGATGGACTGGGCCAGGATGTCGGCAGCGGCGGTTTCGAACGCCTCGAAATCCGGGGGGATGTACCCGGCGTACATTTCCGGGAAGTGCCAGCAGGCCACGGCATGGACACGGGCACCCAGGCCCGGTGCCAGCCGCGCCGCCAGGCGGAGGGCCTCCACCGAGGAGTCCGAGCCGTCCACTCCCACAACCACTTTGCCTTCAGCATCCATCGTTGTTCTCCTTTGCGACCTCGACTTTGCAACATTGGACTTTGAAACACTGGACTTTAAAACCGTGACCGGCCGCCCCGGTCACGGACCGGACGGTCACCGCCGCAGCGGCTGCATCTGCAGGGCGACCCCGGCGGCCGCGGCGTCCCGGAAGCGGGCATCGATCTGCACCACGTCCCGGCCCGCCCGCTGCAGCAGGCTGGCCGCGACGCCGGCACGGTATCCGGTGGCGCAGTGCACCCAGAGGCGCCCCTGAGGCAGCTCGCCCAGGCGCTCCAGCAGTTCGTGCAGCGGCACGTTGATGGCGCCGGCAACGTGGGAGGACGCGAACTCGTCTTCACGCCGGACGTCGAGGACGGTGTCGCCGTCGGGCTTTTCATGAACGACGGCGGGCCAGCCCGCCCTGGGATAGGAGGCGACAGGGGCGGCCGGCGCGAGTTCACCGGGTTCCGTTCCCACCGCGGCATCGGGACGGTCGATGCCGATGCGGGAAAGGTCCCGGACGGCGTTTTGCAGGTCCTCGCGGCCGCCGACGAGCGTCAGCTTTTCGCCCCAGGGCAGGACCCAGCCGAGGTAGGAACTGAAGCTTCGCCCCGAACCGTACTCGAAGCTGACGGTGCCCTGCAGATGGTTGCTGGCGAACAGCACGCGGTGGCGCAGGTCCACCACCCACTCGCCCCTGGTCAGCCGCTCCGTCAGTTCGCGGGCGCCGAGGGACTCCGGCAGGCTCAGGTCCGCAGGTTCGGGGCCGGTCATGTTGATGGGGGACATGTGCGCGTAATAGGAAGGGTAGGCGGAGAGGTTGGCCATGAGTTCGGCCGCGAAGTGCTCGGGATCCGGGTCCGCCAGGGCGTGGTTGGCTTCGCGCTGCTCCGCGATGGTTGACGCTTCCGTGCGCGCGGCGGGCCCGACTGAGCAGAACGAGCCGAACCCGTGGGTGGGATAGAGGGCAGCATCGGGTCCGGCTTCGTCGGCGAGCCGGTGGATGGACGCGTACTGGTCCCGCGTTAGCCCGGCGGTGTCTCCGGGTCCGAGGAGATCGGTGCGGCCGACGGAACCGAAGAGCAGGCTGCCGCCGGAAAACACGGCCCGGGCCCGTCCGTCCGTGACGATGTAGGACAGGTGCGTGTGGGTGTGACCGGGCGTGGCCACCGCGCGGAGCGTGAGCGTGCCGATTTGCGTGGTTTGGCCGTCCTCAACCGGTTCGCGCTCATAGGCGACGTGGTCCGCGGCGTTTACGAGGTACTTGGCGCCATGGGCACGGGCGAGGATCAGGCCGCCGGTGAGGTAGTCATTGTGGACGTGGGTTTCGGCCACGTGGGTGATCTGCACGCCGGCTTTCCGGGCCGCCTCCTCGATGCGGTCCGTGTCCCGCTGGGCGTCGACCACCAGCGCCACGCGGCCGTCGTGGACCAGGTAGCTGCGGTCCCCGAGCTGCGGGGTTTCGATGACGACGACGTCCATGGTCCGGCCCCTTCGACGCACCGGAGAGGCGCCGCTTATCGCGGGCCTCGCCCCGGATGCCTCCATGGTAGGCCGATTGGCGGCAGAAGGGGCCTGCCGGACTCCTGCGGTGGGCGTTTCTGCACCGCTTTCACCGGGCACTCGGGTGCGCGCGCCCGGGCTGGCGCGGCCGGAGCGTCCTCCGGCGTCGAAAAGTGGTGCAGAAATGCCGCAATGCACGCTGCCGGGGACAGGTTCAGGCCGACGCAGGTTTGATGTTTTGGTTGATGTGGAACAGGTTCCCGGGGTCGTATGTGGCCTTCACCCGGGCCAGGCGGGAGTAGTTCCCGGCGTAGGTGTCCTTGATGTGCGGTTGGTCGTCGGCATCGAGGAAGTTCACGTAGCCCGCACCGGCTCCCAGGGGATGGAGCTCGGCGTAGTAGTCCCGCACCCACTTGATGTTTGCCTGGTTGTGGGCCGGATCCTCCCAATGGCAGGCAATGTCCACGGCGAAGTTGACGTCGCGGTACGGGAATGCGGTCTCGTCCCGCCCGACCCGCTGGACAGCGCCGTTAACTGGGTAAAAGTGGTTGGCCGTCTGGACGCTCGGAATGCCCTCGCCGAACTTCTCGGCGACACGGAGGACGTCGTCGGTGAGGCCGGGCAGGAACTCTGACTTCCAATAGGCCTGCAGGCCCTTGGGGTACATGGGGTCGAAGAGTGTGTTGAGAACCGTATAGGGAAGTGGGCCCAGGAAGGAGCCGGCGACGGGCGCAATGTCAAGGAACGGTTGCCATTGGCGCTCGCCCTCGTTATGGGGGCCTGCCCAGCCGCCAACCAGCACCACCACCGGCTTTCCGTGATACTCCTCCGGCAGGAACGGGACCGGCGGCCCCTGATGGAAACCCAGGAACACGCCCATTTCCTCCGGTGCCGTTGCGATGTAATCCCTGTAGAGGCGTGCCACCGCTCCGGCGTGCTCCAGTAGGTAAATGATCACTCCGCCGTAGAGAACGTCCACCGGGTGCAGGTTGAATTCGAAGGAAGTCACGACGCCGAAATTGCCGGTCCCGCCGCGGAGCGCCCAGAAGAGGTCCTCGTTTTCCGTGGCGCTTGCGACCACGAAGTTTCCGTCGGCAGTCACCACGTCAGCGGACCTGAGGTTGTCGCACGACAACCCGTACTTCCGGGCGAGGTAGCCGATGCCTCCGCCCAGGGTGAGTCCCGCGACGCCTGTCGATCCGATGATGCCGCCCGTGGTGGCCAGACCGAAGGCGCCTGTTGCGTGGTTGAAGTCCGCCCAGGTCACTCCGGCCTCGGCCCGCGCGGTGGCAGTGGCAGGGTCCACGCGCACTCCCCGGCATTCTGCGAAGTCGATGACGAGGCCGCCGTCGCAGGTTCCGAACCCGGGCGCGCTGTGCCCGCCGCCGCGCAGCGCCAGGTCCAGGCCTGCGTCACGCGCGAAATTGACTCCGGCAATCACGTCCGCGACCTGCGAAACGCGCAGGATGGCCGCGGGGCGTTTGTCGATCATTCCGTTGAAAACGGCCCGGGCGTTGTCGTAGTCCGTCTGATCCGCGGTGATGACCTGGCCGCGCACTTTCTCCTGCAGGGCCTGGAAGGAGCTGCTTTCCATGGCGTACTCCGATTCACCCAGGCAGGCCTGCCCGGGCAACTGGGCACGGCCGCATGGCGGTCGTACCGGGTGACTGGTTTAGCAGCCGATGGGGTCCTGCATAGTGGCGGGCAAGAGCCTATGCCGCAGGCTTCCACAGCGGCGGAGACCGGATGCACCTTGGCAACGCAGCAACGTCGCGGTTGCCTTGGCGTGTTTAGAACGAGGTCCGCCCTCGTGTCGGCGGGTTGGGGCCGGTGGCCCAGCGGTTACAGCACGGCTAGTCGTAAATTACTCCCGCCCCAAACGCCGGTCAACAGTCGGAAGCCCGGCGCTGGCTGTAATGGCGCCAACGGACACCTGGGGCCCTTCGGACTGGGGCCTCAAGTGTCCGTTCGCGCTATGCGTTCGCGTGGTTGTTGCGGGGGAGAAGAGCCCGCGGGTCAGATCCGGTCCGCTGCGCCTGGGCCGGGGCGGTTGGCGATGACGGGTGACAGGCCGGTGAAGCCTTCGCGGGCCTCGGCGATCTCGTGGATCCGCTTGCGGCAGGCGTACCAACCGGCCACCATGAGGGCGATGGCGATGAGCGTGACCACGAGCGTCAGGGGCGAGTCGATGAAGACCATAACCAGGACGCCGACAAGGAACAACAGGGACAGGTAGCCCGTGTAGGGCGCGCCGAACATCCGGAACGAGGGGCGCTTGAGCCAGCCCTTGTCCGCCCAGCGCTTGAGCTGGATCTGGCAGAGGACGATGGTGGCCCAGGTGACGATGATGCCCACGGAGGCGATGTTCAGGACGATCTCGAAGGCCTGCGACGGGACGAGGTAGTTCAGCGGGACGCCGAGCAGGGAGACTCCGGCGGTGATGGCGATGCCGCCGTAGGGGACGCCGGCCTTGTTCATGCGCTGGGCGAACTTGGGGGCGGAGCCCGCAACGGACATCGAGCGCAGGATCCGGCCGGTGGAGTACAGGCCGGCGTTGAGGGAGGACAGGGCCGCGGTGAGGACCACGAGGTTCATGATGACGTCCACGCCCTGGATGCCGATGGAGCCGAAGAACGTCACGAACGGGCTGACGCCCTTCTGGTAGGACGTGAAGGGCAGGAGCAGGGCCAGCAGAATGACGGAGCCGACGTAGAACACGGCGATCCGGAAGACCACGGAGTTGATGGCCTTGGGCATGATCTTTTCCGGGTTCTCGGTTTCGCCGGCGGCAGTGCCGACTAGTTCGATGGAGGCGTAGGCGAACAGGACGCCCTGCATGAGGATGATCATGGGCAGCAGGCCGTTGGGGAAAATGCCGCCGTTGTCGGTGATGAGGCTGAAACCGGTTTCCTGGCCGGGTACCGGGGTGCCGAAGATGACGAAGTAGGTGCCGATGAGCAGGAACGCGACGAGGGCGGCGACCTTGATGATGGCGAACCAGAATTCCATTTCGCCGAAGACCTTGACGGAGACGAGGTTCAGGCCAAGCACGACGACGAGGGCAGTAAGTGCCCAGGCCCACTGGGGGACGTCGGCCATCCAGGGGACATAGTTGCCGAAGAAGTTCATGTACAGCGCGGCGGCGGTGATGTCCACGATGGTGGTGGTGGCCCAGTTGATCCAATAGAACCAGCCGGAGACGAAAGCTGCCTTCTCGCCGAAGAATTCGCGGGCGTAGGAGACGAACGAGCCCGACGACGGCCGGTGCAGGACCAGTTCGCCGAGGGCGCGCAGGATCAGGAAGGCGAAGAAGCCGCAGACAGCGTAGGCGATGACCAGCGACGGTCCGGCGGCGTTGAGCCGGCCGCCGGCGCCCAGGAACAGGCCGGTGCCGATCGCGCCGCCGATGGCGATCATCTGGATCTGCCGCGGCTTCAGGCTCTTGTGGTAGCCCTTGTCCTCGGCGTGGAGGAGGTTTTCGGTGGCATGCGCCTGGGCCGGGACCGTATGGTCAGTGACTGCCGCGTTCGAGGCGGCGCCCTGTGGGGAGTTGGACATGGGGGATCCTTTGGTTTCCGGTTGGGTCGGACGGGTAGGACGCTATTTGCTGAGGTTGGCCAGGCGTTCGGGGCTGAGGAGTTCCTGGAGCTGGGTTTCGGTGAGCAGGCCGTGTTCGAGGACGAGTTCGGCGACGCCGCGGCCGGTGGCGAGGGCTTCCTGGGCGATGGCGGTGGCGGTGGTGTAGCCGAGGTGGGGGTTGAGGGCGGTGACCAGGCCGATGGATTGTTCCACGGTGAGGCGGAGGTGTTCGGTGTTGGCGGTGATGCCGCGGACGCAGCGGGTGGTGAGGGTGCGGCAGGCTGCTTCGAGGTGGGTGATGCTCTTGTGCAGGCTGTGGACGATGATGGGTTCGAAGGCGTTGAGCTGGAGCTGGCCGGCTTCGGCGGCCATGGTGATGGTGACGTCGTTGCCGATGACCTCGTAGGCGACCTGGGAGACGACTTCGGGGATGACCGGGTTGATTTTGCCGGGCATGATGGAGGATCCGGACTGGACGGCGGGGAGGTTGATCTCGCCGAGGCCGGCGCGGGGGCCGGAGGAGAGCAGGCGGAGGTCGTTGCAGATTTTGGACAGTTTGACGGCCACGCGCTTGAGCACGCCGGACAGGTGGACGAACGCGCCGACGTCCTGGGTGGCCTCGATAAGGTCGACGGCGGTGACCAGGGGCAGCCCGGTGATCTCCGCGAGGTGCCGGCAGGCGGTGTCGGCGTAGCCGGCGGGGGCGTTGAGGCCGGTGCCGATGGCGGTGGCGCCGAGGTTGATTTCGTGGATGAGCAGGTCGGCTTCGGCCAGGCGGAGCCGGTCTTCGCCGATGGTGACGGCGTAGGTGCCGAATTCCTGGCCGAGGGTCATGGGGACGGCGTCCTGGAGTTGGGTGCGGCCCATTTTGACGACGGTGCGGAATTCGAGGGCTTTGGCGGCGAAGGCCTCTTCGAGTTCGGCGAGGGCTGAGAGGAGTTCGCGGGCGGCGAAGATGGTGCCGAGTTTCACCGCTGTCGGGTAGACGTCGTTGGTGGACTGGGAGAGGTTGACGTGGTCGTTGGGGTGCAGCCGGGTGTAGTCGCCTTTGGGGTGGCCGAGGATTTCCAGGGCGCGGTTGGCGATGACTTCGTTGGCGTTCATGTTTGAGGAGGTTCCGGCGCCGCCCTGGATGACGTCGACGACGAACTGGTCGGCCAGATGCCCGTTCATGACGTCGGCGCAGGCCTGTTCGATGGCGGCGGCGCGTTCGGCGTCCAGGAGCCCGAGTTCGTGGTTGGTGCGGGCGGCGGCGAGTTTGACGGCGGCGAGGCCGCGGACCAGGTGCATGTTGGTGGAGAGCGGCTGTCCGGTGATGGGGAAGTTCTCCACGGCGCGGAGGGTGTGCACGCCCCAGTACGCGGCGGCGGGGATATCGCGGTCACCGAGCAGATCATGCTCGGAACGGACAGCCAGGTCCGGGGCGTCCGTCAGGGTTTGGGTGTCGGTCATGTGCAGTCCTTAAAGAACGTCGTCGGTCGGGGACAGGAAGGAAAAGTCTGCGGCCTGCAGCAGGCCCACTTGGCGGCCTCCGCCGAGGACCGCCCCGGTGGCGATGCCCGCAAGGGCGGAGGTGTCGACGTCGAGCGCTTCCAGCGCGCGGACGGTGACGGGCATCCTTGCCCGGTCACCGCCGTCGGAAATCTTGACGGCGACGGCGCGTCCGTCCGGCAGCCCCACCAGCTGGACGCCTTCGAAGCCGTCCTTCGCCAGGGCGCCGGGCAGGAGCCGCATGAGCTCCGTGACGTCGCGGCCCTCGCCCGCCACCATTTCCGGATGGCGGCGCATGGAATGTGCGACGGCGGCTTCCGGGCTTTCGGGGGCAGACGCGCCATCAGCCAGTTCAGCCGAGGCGAGGCGGCCGAAGGCGCGGGCCATGCCGGCGAGGGTGTGGGCGAACAGCGGGGTGCCGCAGCCGTCGGTACTGATGCCGGCGGGTTCCTCGCCGGTCAGCTCGGTGACGGTCTCGGCGACGAGCCTCTGCAGCGGGTGGGAGGGGTCGAGGTAGCCCTGTACGGGCCAGCCGTTGATGACGCAGGTGGCGGCCATGGCGGCGTGCTTGCCGGAGCAGTTCTGGGCCAGCTGCGTGGGCCGGCCGCCGCCGCGCAGCCACTCCTCGCGCTCGCGGGCGCCGTAGGGGAGGTCGGAGCTGTTTTCGAGTGCTGCGGGCGTCAGTCCGTGAAGTTCCAGGATGCGGCTGGCCCCGTCGAGGTGCCGGGGTGCGCCGGAGTGGCTGGCGGCGGTGAGGGCCAGCAGGTCGGCGGGCAGATCCAGCCCGGCCCGGACCATGGCCACGGCCTGCAGTGGCTTGAGGGAGGACCGGGGGTAGAACGCGGCCTGGGGTTCGCCGGCGGAGAGCAGCGTACGGCCGTCGGGCGCGGTGGCGATCAGGGAGCCATAGTGGACGCTCTCCACCAGCCCGTCCCGGGTCTGGAACGCGAGGGGCTCGTGCCGCGGCAGGATCGCTGCGGGTGGTGCGGCGGTGGGCGGCGCGGAAGGGGAATGGCTTGCCGGCATGGCGGGGGAAGGCATGACGTCCTCTGGGTTGCGTGTTGGCTTGAGTTGGGTATGGCGTGGACGAGTCGGGCGCGGCTGGTTGGTTCGGGGTGCCAGGAAGGCAGGCGCCGCTACGGGGCTGTTTCGTTGGTACCAAGGATGGAGTCGAGGGCTTCGCCGACGGCGCGCAGATGTCCGGCCATGGCGGCGCTGGCGTCTGCCGCTGAGCCGGCTTCGATGGCGTCGAGGATCAGACGGTGTTCGACGTCGGAGGCGTGCTGGCGGTCGGCCACCATGTTGAGGGTTTCGGACTGGTGGGCGAGGGCGTCGCGGATGTCAGCCACCACGCTTTCGAACACCTTGTTGCCGCTGGCGCGGGCGATGGCTGCATGGAAGCTGGAATCGAGGGTGACCCAGGCTTCGGGATCGGTTTCCGCGGCCATGGACGCCATCATGCCGCGGAGGATTTCCAGGTCCTCGGTGCTGCGGCGCTCGGCGGCAAGGCCAGCGGCGGGGACTTCGATGTGCGGCCGGGCCTCGGTGAGGTCCCGCGCCGAGAACTGGCCCAGGACGAGATCGTTGGCAACGTGGTCCGCTACCACGAACGTCCCCCGCCCGGTCTTGGTGACTGTCAGGCCGAGGGCGGTGCAGGACCGCAGCGCCTCGCGGATCACGGAGCGGCTTACCCCGTATTGCGAGGCCAGGGCAGCTTCCGAGCTGAGCTTGGCCCCGACGGCCAGAGCCCCGCTGTGGATGTCCCCGCGGATAGCGTTGAACACGGCCTCGGCCGCGCTGAGGCGCGCCAGCGGGAAGGCACTTGGGCGGCCTTGCTGTCCGGCTGTCCGGCTGTCTGACAGGTTCACAGTTACGAATATGGCACGGGTCACAGGCGGGTGTCAACCGCCTGGGCGTTGGGGCGCCGTCTTCGGAAGACGTTTGGCGCCCCGGGGGTGGGGTCTCAGCGGCCCGGGGCTGCGGCAGGGACAGTCTCCGCCGGCCTGCTCCGCTTGAGCCCCGGCCGGCTTGCTGAGGTTGAAATGACGGCCAGCGCCAACAGGGCAAGGCAGGCGCAGGCGGCGAAGGCTCCGCGGTAGCCGAATGCCGTCATGGAGCCGAAGCCAATAACCGGACCGGAAACGATGGCGCCGAGCCGCCGGGTGTTGGTGTAGAGGCCGGACGCGAGGCCCGGCCGCGGGATGATCTCCTGGAACAGGGTTAGCCCAACTCCTGCAACTACGGCAAAGAACCAGGCGTTGAGGAGCTGCAGCGCGATGAGGGCTATGGGGTCGGCGGCGAAGGCCATGGCCGCGTAGTAGGCCGCGCCGGCCAGGCATCCGGACATGATGAGTGCGCGGCTCGGAAAGCGCCTGGTGAGCCGCCCCATCAGCAGGAGGGCCGGAATCTCCAGGGCCGCGGAGATGCCGAGGACAATGCCCGCCCACGTGACGTCCAGTCCCAGGTTCTCGGTCACAAAGAGGCCCATGACAGAGACTGCTGCGCTGTTGGTGGCTTGGAGTGCGATGAACCCGATGACTGTGGCCGCCACCAGCCTCCTGCCGGCGGCAACCTCGCTGGCCGCGGGAACAGTGGCGCCGGTGCCGCCGCCCTCCGGGGCGTCGCCGTCTGCCGACATGGCCGAAGCGTCGGCCACCGCGGTTGCCCGCCGCCGCGCCATCATCGCCGCAGTGGTGGCGACGTTGAGAAGGGCAACCGCGGCGAGGGCGGGCAGGATGGCCCGGCTCCCCAGCGTCCCCATGATGAAGGTGGCCAGCGGCGGCCCGGCCACCCATGCGAAGGAGACGATGGCCCGCGTATTCATGACGTCCGACGGCGCTGCGCCGGAGTGCTTGAGGTGCGCGAAGAGGAGCGAACTGCCAACGCCGGCGGGTCCGCCCAGGGTGATGAGGCCGACGACGGCTACCGGCAGTGAGGTGCTCAGTGCCAGGAGCCCGGCGAGGGCCAGGGTGAGGGCGCCGCACGCAAGCAGGGGGCGCAGGTAGTTCTGGGTCCGGTCGGCGTAGGCGGGCACCAGGAGCGAGGCGACGAATCCACTGGCGTTGTACACGGCAAGGACCCAGCCCACATCCTGGGGAGTGGCATTGAACAGTGCCACGAGCAGGAAGGCCAGGGCAGGGTTGAGGAATGCGAACTGCAGACCCCACAACAGTGCGGCCGAGGGAACCAGCAGGCGTTTCACGTCATTCCTCCTAAAGGGCCGGCTGCTCGTCCGCCGGAACTTCAACGCTAAGCGCACCGCCGGCCCGCAGGGAGGCCCTGGCGTTACCTGTACCGTGAACCCCACGCAACCAGCGGCACGATCGTGCCGGATTTGCCCTATGCAGCGATTGTCCGGCCGGATAAACTGGGTCTGAAGCAGAAACGGCACGATCGTACCTATTACCCATTACAAAACTGCATTGCTCATCCTTGGGGGAATCTTGGCCGACCCGTTCACAACCCACTTGGCCGTAGCCGTCCGCGCACGCCGGACCGCCCTTCGCCTGAGCCAGCAGGACCTCGCCGACATGGCCGGAGTCTCCGAACGCTTGGTCCGCTTCGTGGAGCAGGGCAAGCCGAGCCTCCGGCTGGACACGCTGCTGGCCCTGCTGGACACTCTCGGACTCGAGCTGCAGCTCGCCACCCGCACCAGCGCTGCCGCCCGCGCACTGGTGACCCAACCACTGTCGGAGCGGCCGCCGTCGGACGTTCCGCTGGAGGGCAGCGCTCGCAGCGAACGGGAGGCCCAGCCGTGAGGCACCGCGTAGCGGACATCTACAAGCGCGGTGTCCTGGCCGCCCGGCTGGAACGGTACGACGGCGGCACGAAGTTCAGCTATCTGCCCGCCTACCTGCAGAGCGGCCGACCCGCCGTCGCGAGTTCACTGCCGCTGTCACCGGAGCCCGTGCTCTCCGGGGCAGGCGCAGCGCCGCCTTACTTCACGGGCCTGCTCCCGGAGGGCCGGCGGCTGAACGCGCTGCGACGGTCCATCAAAACCAGCGCGGACGACGACCTCTCACTGCTCATCGCCGCCGGCGGCAACCCGGTGGGCGACGTGCAGATCGTGGGCCACGGGGAGCCGCTGGATCCGGAGGAGCACGCCGTCGAGGTCGACCCGCGCAGGCCCGTGGACTTCGACGAACTGCTGGGCGACTCTGGCCTGATTGATCCCGTGGCGCTGGCCGGCGTGCAGGACAAGCTGTCCGCGGGCATGATTTCCATGCCCGTGGCCAGTGCCGGGCGGCGATTCATCCTCAAGCTCAACGCCCCGGAGTTTCCGCACGTAGTGGAGAACGAGTTCATCATGTTCCGCTATGCGGCGAAGCTGAGGGTTCCGCTGAGCCGGGTGCAGCTGATGCGCGACGTCGCCGGCCGGCCCGGGCTGCTGGTGGAGCGGTTCGACCGGGTGCCCCTGGCCGGCGGGAGGCGGGAAACCGGGACGGCCGGCGGGGCAGGTGAGCCGGACGCCGTGCAGCGCCTCGCCGTCGAGGACGGTGCCCAGGTGCTGAAGCTGTACCCGGCGGACAAGTACAACGTGGGGTTCGGAACGGTGTGCCATGCGCTCGCCGAATACTGCGCGGCGCCGTTGCCGGCGCTGCGGAACCTGGCCATCCAGGCCGCATTCGCTCTGCTTAGCGGCAACGGGGACCTGCATGCGAAGAACGTGTCCATGCTGCAGCAGCCGCACGGGGAATGGTCCATCGCCCCCGTTTACGACATCCCCTCCACAGTGGTCTACGGCGACAAGACGCTCGCGCTGACGCTCGGCGGCAAGCGCAGCGGGATCTCCCGCAAGCACTTCCTGGCCTGGGCCACGGCCCTCGGGCTGCCCGAACGCACGGCTGCGCAAGCGGTGGATTTGGCCTTGAGGGCCGCAGGCCCGCTGCTCGCGGACCTGGAAGCCGGGACGGCCTTCGCGGCAACGGCGCCCACGTCAACGTCCACCGCTACAACGGGCACTGTTTCAAAGGGCACTGTTTCAAAGGGCGACGGCGGCGCCTCGCCTTTTCCCGACATGGTCACCAGGGCATGGGTCAAGGAGCTCAAACACCGCCGGAGGCTGCTTGAGGGGTGACCCGGAAGGCTGGAGCTCCGGAGCTTAAAGCTCCGGGCCGCCGTCGTACCAGCGGAGCACACGCAGGGCGCGAAGCGTGTTCCAGCGGCTGGGGCGCCCGTCGCCGTCCTCCATCGCGAAATGGATGCGGCCGGGATGGGTGTTCTCGAGCAGCCAGGTTCCGTCGGGCTGCCGTTTTGAGCGAAGCAAACCGATGGCCTCGGCAAGGCGGGTGTCCGGCGGCCCGCCCGTGTCCTGCAGGTCGGCATCCTGGAGGTGCGCATCCTGCGAGCACGCTTCCCGGAAGTAGTCGAGGCCGCGGAGCGCGTCATAGAACCAGCGGGTCGGGTAGGAGAACTGCAGCCAGTCCGGGTCCACCAGCTCTCCGGTGCTCTTGCGCCGCAACAGCGCCCGGTCCAGCAGGTATTCCTCGCCCCGCCTCCGCGCAGCAATGGATTCCGGAGTTCCGCCGGTGGCCCGCTCATGTTCCAGCAGCCCTTCCAGCACGTTGATGGTGGTCGCGAAGGACGAGCGCACCGATCCACGCTCCGCCTCGCAGTTCCAGCCGCCGTCGGCGAGCTGCTCCCCGAGCAGCCGCTGGACGATGCCGTCGACGTTCTCGCCGAAGTACGCCCCGAGGGCCACGGCTTTGCCGTTGATGCAGGGCTCCACCTCGCCGTCGAAGAACGGCTGGCCACCCTCTTCCCAGCGGCTGTTCTCCCTCACTTGCCGGACAGCGGCGCGGGCTTCCTCACTGCCGGGGTCGAGACCGAGATCGCGCAGGAGCAGGAGGCTGTAGGTCGTGGCGGTCCAGGGCTGGCCCGGCTCGGAGCCGTCATACGGGACCGGGAAGAACGTGCCGCCGTCCCACTGGCCGTCGGTGCCCTGCAGGGCGAGCAGGCGCGCGCCCCAGCCCTCGGTGGCCACGCGTGCACGCTCGGCACGCACTTCCTCGGCAGGCGCATCCGTCAGGTCACGCAGGACCTGCCACCGGATCGATGGGTCGGAATCGAGCAACCAGTCGAGCACGTGTTTATCCGGGCCGGGACCGGGGGCTACAGGTGCTGGATGCCTGCGCGCTGCATGGCGTCTTTGTAGGTGTCCACGCTTTTGGTCAGGAGCTCTTCCTGCTTGGCGTCGGAAACAGCAAAGGCCCGCCCGCCGAGCGCGCTGGCCTTGTAGATTTTGATGCCGTTGTTCTTCAGGGAGGAGTGATAGGTCTTCTCGAAGAGGGTCAGGAAGGTGGCAGCGTCCGTGCCGTGGGCGATGATGGCCGAGACGCGCTTGTTGATCTTCATGAACTGCCGGAAGGGGCGCAGGCCATCGGTCTTCTCCTGCACGCTGAGGGCGGAGGGCATGTCCGGGTCGCGCACCCAGGGGTAGGCGTTCCATGGCATGACATAGCGCGGATCCAGCTCGGCGAGCTCATAGATCTGGGTGGCCCGCCGGGCGGCCTCGTCGTCGTTGAAATGGGATACGAAGCCGGACTCGGTTCCCTTGCCCGGGCTGACCTGGAGGCTGACAATCCGGCATTCGTCCTCGTCATGGACGGGGTCGATATAAGGAACGGTCGATCCCGGCTTCTTCTCCATGAGTTCATCGCACAGTTGCGTCACTGCTGCGATGTTCGGTTCCTGTAGCAGGGCTTTCTTTTCGTCCCAGTCAATCGTCACGATTTCTCCCTTAGCTGCATGGCGTCCAAGAATCAGGCGTCTTAGGCCACTCTACGCTTTTGACGGTTAGGGTGCGTGGGGGAGTTTCCGCCGACCCAACAGGACTCCTAAACCCCTGCGCCCCGGAACGTGAACCGGCCCGCCACGAGCGTCGCAGCGACGGGCATCCCGGCGAACACGGCGTCGGGCGCGGCCAGGGGGTCCGCATCCAGCACGGCGATATCCGCCACATTCCCGGCCCGGATCCGGCCGCGCCCCCGCGTTGACGCGAGCAGCGCCTCCTCCCGGGTCAGGGCCTGCTCCGGGTGCCATGGGCCGCGGCCGTCGTTCCGCGCCCGCGCCGTTGCGGCGGACATTGCCAGCCACGGATCCAGGGGCGCCACCGGCGCATCGGAACCGAGCGCCAGCCGCGCACCGCCGTCCAGCAGTGAGCGGAGCGGGAACGCCCGGTCGGTGCGGCCGGCCCAGTTCGCGTCAGCGGCGTCGCGGTCGTCGAGCGCGTGGGCGGGCTGGACGCTGGCCGTCAGGCCAAGTTCACCGAACCGGGCGAAGTCCTCCTGCCGCACAAACTGGGCGTGCTCGATCCGGCCGCCGGTCCCGGCCTCGGCGAAGGCGTCCAGCGCAACCCGGTTGGCGCCGTCGCCGATGGCGTGGACCGCCGGCACGAAGCCGGTCTCCCGTGCCCGGCCAAGCAGGGTAACCAGCTCGGCTTCGCTCACGGTCAGGACGCCGTGCCCGCCGTGCGGGTACGGGTCAACGCAGAAGGCGGTGCGCGTATTGAGGGAACCGTCGATCAGCACCTTCAGCGGACCAACCCGCAAGAGTCCCGCCCCGCCGTCGACCTCCTGCCCCGTGCGCATCCCTTCACCGGCCGCCCGCTCCAGATCCTCCGGATACACACCCGCGTCCACGCGCAGGGATCTGAACCCGCCGGCGATCCGGCGCAGCCAGACGTCGCGGTTCCACGTCATCTCCAGGTCCACCACGCCCACAACTCCGCGGGCCGCGGCCTCCCGGCCGGCCGTGGACACCCAACCGTCCACGACGTCGTCGGGCAGCTTTCCGAGTTCGCGCGTGACGGTGAACGCCGCTTCCTCACGGAGCAGCCCGTCTGCCGGTAGTTGGACACCGTATCTCCGGGCGGCCGCTGAATTAAGCCAGACACAATGCAGGTCATGGCTGATGAGGGCCGTCGGCACGCCGCGGGTGGCGTCGTCGAGCATTTCCGCGCTGGGAGCGTCTTCCCACACGGCGTCCCGGAAGCCCGCGCCCACCACCGTCATGGTCGGTTCTGCCCCGAGGTCTGTCGCCGCAATCCGGTTGCGGACAAGCTCGACGGCGGCCCTCGCCGAAGCGGCGCCGGAAAGGTCGATCCGGTTGGCGGCCAGCGCCCACTGCGTCATGTGGACGTGCTCGTCCCACAGGCCCGGAATGACGAAACGCCCCTCAAGATCCAACACCTGGGTATCGGCCGCGGTATCGGCCGCCGTGAAACCCTCGGGGCGTTCTCCGGTTGCGGTGATCGCGGAGACGTGGCCGTTGCGGATATGGACGTCGGAGCATTCTGCGTGGCCGGGCAGCCTCACGGCGGCAAGCACCATGTCTGTGGGCATCCGGTTTCGTGCTGCTGGATCGTCCTGGCTGCAAGGCATAGGAACAGGCTAGGCACGTATCCGGCCAGCGCCAATCCGCCCCCGCCCCGTCGTGGCGCCCTTTCCCTTGGTCCGCGCCGACGGGGCTTCGCCCGAATGCCTCTTCCCAGCGCTGGCCGAAGGGTGCATTCTGGACGTGACACGGTTCCGACAATGAAGTCGGGGAGGCGTTGGGCACATGAACTTTAATATCCGGTCCCCTCACACGTTCCGGCCGGGCCAGCCTGGGCAGCGACTGCCAGCCAGGGGGACGTGAGCGCCGTGGACTTCACTGCCAGCCATCACCGCCTCAAGGTCGTGGTCCACATCGACGCGAACATGGAGCGCGCCTGCATTGAGGTCCGCGGAACCCTGACGCCGGCCAACATCCGGGCGCTTTATGTTGTTGCACGGCGCGCCAGGACGCTGTTGCCTGGCAAGGACCTCATTCTGGATCTGTCCATGGCCCGTGCCGCCATGGACACCATCACCGCGCTCCATGACCCCGCCCAGCTCACCCAACTCAGCGGCGAGGGCACGTCCGAGAAGCCTTGCCGGCTGAGCATTCTGGACCCCCGGCCGGGCATCCACCAGCACCCCTCATTCACCCACGGGCGCGGTGACCATAAGCATCCGGACGGCAAGCACGAGGACAATCAGCACCCGAACGGCAAGCACAGCGACAGGGCCGGCATGGCCCAGGAACGCAGCGCCGGACAGCCCGTAGCCCGGTCAGGCACCGCACGATCAAGTGACGTCCAAACAACCGCCGCCCGAGCAACTCCCGTGGAACCGGACGCCCACCCCGGCGATGCCGAACCACGGGTGGCACCCCGCCGCAGGGCCCGAGACAAGGAACCGGCATGAAACCTGGCCGCATATTAATGCTCGTCCTCGGTACACTCGCCGCACTCCTGGGACTGGGTCTGCTGGCGGGTGCAGCCGGGGTAGGCTGGCTCAATTTCCAGCAGCGCGACGAAGGCTACTTCACCACCCAGCCGCACCGTTTCGACGCAGCATCCTCCGCCATCACCTCCGCAGGGCTGGACGTCATGGTCAGCGGCAGGCTGCCGGACGTCATTCCGTCGGACGTGGCCGGCAGCATCCTGCTCCGCGGGTCGGCAGCCAGCCCGGGCAAAGGAATTTTCATCGGCGTCGCACCGCAGCAGGACGCGGCGCGCTACCTCGACGGCGTCAAGCGCTCCGAGATCCGGGAACTGAACCTGCGGCCCTTCAGGGTCGACTACACCGAAGTGCCCGGGACCCGGAGCCCAGCCCGCCCGGGAGCCCAGAACTTCTGGGTCGCGTCCGCCGAGGGCACCGGTACGCAGGAACTCAAATGGAACATCCTCCCCGGCAGCTGGACAGTGGTGGTCATGAATGCCGACGCCACCGCCCCGGTGTCCGTGGACCTGCAGGCCGGTGTCCGCTCCGACCTGCTCTGGCCGCTGTTCCTGTGGCTGCTCATTGCGGGGATCGTGTTGCTGGTCATCGGTGTCCCGCTGATCGTTGCCGGCGCCATGGGGCTGGGACGGCACGGGCCGCCGCCGCACGTTCCTCCGGGCCAGTATCGTCCCGGCACCTACCCGCCGGGCCAGTATCACCCTGGTCACTATCCGCCCGGGCACCCGCTCGCGGGGGATGCCCCGCCAGCGGAAACCCCGACGGCGGGACCTCCCGCCGCTGCCGGCGCAACCGGACCGTACGCCAGCTCAACCGTCCCAGACGGAGGCGCGGGTGTCCCGGGTGGAGGCGCAGGTGTCCCGTCCGGTGCGGCTGTGCCGCCCGTCGATGCGGGTGTGCCGGGCGCAGAACCGCCGGGCGCAGTGCCTCCGGGCATGCAGCCGGGAGCCTATCCCGCCCCCGGCTACCCGGAACCGGGGTACCCGGCCCCTGGCTATGCCGCCTACGGTGGCGGAGCGGGCGCACCGCCACCACCCGCCGTCGTCGGGCAGTTTGAAAACCCGAGGTACCCGGCCCGCCTGACCGGACACGTCGACCCGGCGCTGTCCCGGTGGATGTGGCTGGTCAAGTGGTTCCTGGCCATTCCGCACCTGATCGTGCTGTTCTTCCTCTGGTTCGCGCTCTTTGTCACCACCATCGTGGCGTGGTTCGCGATCCTGTTCACCGCCCGCTACCCGCATTCGCTGTTCAACTTCAACGTGGGCGTGCTGCGCTGGAGCTGGCGGGTGTCCTTCTACGCGTTCACGGCGATCGGCACGGACCGCTATCCGCCGTTCACCCTGGCCCGCACGGACTATCCGGCCGACTTCGAGGTCGACTATCCGGACCACCTCTCGCGCGGCCTGGTGCTGGTGAAGTCCTGGCTGCTCGCCATCCCGCACCTCGTGATTGTGGGCGTGCTCGTAGGAACGTCGCGCACCTGGGTGGCGACGTCGTCGGACGACGACATGGTTGGCGGCGCTGCCCGCTACACGTCCGGCGGGACCGTCTCGCTGCTCTCGCTCCTGGCCTTCATCGCCGGCGTCATTCTGCTGTTCACCGGCAGATACCTCCGGAGCCTGTTCGACCTGCTGATCGGACTCAACCGCTGGGTCTACCGCGTCGCAGCCTACGTGGCGCTGATGCGGGACGAGTATCCACCGTTCCGGCTCGACATGGGCCCGGTTGATCCCGGTGAACCCGCGGCCATGAGTCCACAGGCCACTCCACCCAGAGGGCCGTCATGAAACTCACTGTTCACACCTTCGTGAGCCTCGACGGCGTCATGCAGGGCCCGGGCGGCCGGGACGAGGACACCAGCGGCGGCTTCGAATACGGCGGCTGGCTGGTGCCGCTCTTCGACGAGGACATGGGCAGGATGGTGAACGCGTGGTTCGCCGAAGCCGACGCCATCCTTCTGGGCCGCACCACCTACCAGATGTTCCAGCCGTACTGGGAGCAGGTCACGGACCCGGACGACGCCGTGGCGAAGGCGCTGAACAGCCTGCCCAAGTATGTGGTGTCCTCTACGCTCACCGAGGCGACCTGGAACAACACCACCATCCTCCCCGCGAACTTCCTCGAGGCCGTTGACGACCTCAAGTCCGAACCAGGCCGGGAACTGCAGGTCCACGGCAGCCACCGGCTGGTCCGCGCCCTGCACGATGCCGGCCTCGTGGACGAGTACCGGCTGATCATCTTCCCGGTGGTCCTCGGCCAGGGCAAGCGGCTCTTCGAACCCGGGGTCACGCCGTCGGCATTTACCCTGGCCGGGAGCAAGGCGACGTCCTCGGGTGCGGTCCACCTGACCCTGCTGCCGGCCGCCTTCGGTGGCGCAGACATGGAGGTAGGGGAGTTCGAGGTGCGCGAGGGCCGCGAGCAGATCAAGGAATAAAGCAACGTGGGGTCAGATACCCCGCAGCCGCTCCATTTCACGGCGGTCCTTCTTGGTGGGGCGGCCGGTCCCGCGGTCCCGCTGCGGCAGCCCCAGCGCCGGAGCCACAGGCCGGGGCGGGGTGTGGTCGGTGAAACAGTGCGACGCTGCCTCCGCCCCCACCCGCTTGGCGATAAGCCGGCGCACCTCGAGGATCCGTTCGTAGCCGGGCTGGCGGACGCGCACGGTATCCCCGGGCACGAGTGACTGCGAGGCCTTGGCCGGATTTCCGTTGATGCGCACATGCCCCGCGCGGCAGGCGGCGGTGGCGGCGGACCTTGTCTTGTAGGCGCGGATGGCCCAGAGCCAGGCGTCGACGCGTACGGTGCTGGGGGCTGAGGGAAGGCTGCTCATGACTGCAGCCGAGTATATCCGGGCGGCGAGAGGTGAGGTCTCGATGCTTAGGCCCGGCGAAAACGATGAGATCTCACCTCTCGGCGCGTCGGCGCGCCGCCATGAAGAAACTATGCGACGAGGATGGCCGCGGCGGAGTCCATGTGTTCGCGGATGGTGTCGCGGGCCAAGATGGCGTCGCCGGTTTCGATGGCGGCGACGATGTCGTTGTGCCGGTCCACGCTCATGTTCCGGACGCCCTTGTCGGGCCCGGCGAACATGATGGACATCCGGATGGACCCTTCCAGCGATTCCCACGAGTGGAGCAGGGTCTCGTTGCCGGTGAGGCGGCACATGGTGCGGTGGAAGTCGAGGTCGGATTCGACCCGCTCCTCCATGGTGCCGTGGGTGGCCGCCTCCATGGCCTGGATGGCGGTGCGGAGCGAGCCGATGACGTGCTGGCGGTCCGGCAGTTCGCAGAGAGTGCGGGCCGCCAGGGATTCCAGGGCCGCGCGGACGGAATAGATGTCGCGGATTTCCTTGGCATCCAGGTGGCGGACCGAGAGCCTGCCGCGGGCGCCCGCGGACACGAGGCCCTCCTGCTGGAGCTGCCGCAGGGCTTCCCGGAGCGTGCCGCGGCTGATCTGCAGCATCTCGGAGAGCTCGGTTTCCACCAGGTGGCGGCCAGGTTCGAGCGCTCCGCTGGTGATGGCGGTGCGCAGCGCGGCCAGCGCCTGCTCGCGGAGGCTTTTCTTTTCCAGTCCCAGAAGGGCTGCTGCGGCCATCGAATTCTCCCCAAGGTCAGAGGTCAACTGTCTACAGTTGCCGTGTTAACAATGATGCCACGGCAGGAGCGCTGGGCAAGCTTTGTCCCTGCGCTCCCGCCGCGGCGGCCTTCCAGCGGCGCCGAAGCCCGGTTTTAGCCGAGTTCGGCGAGAACCTTCGCCACGATGCGCTGGACAGACAGGCCGTAGCGTTCGTGCAGCGTGGGCAGGGCGCCGGCATCGAGGAATTCGTCGGGCAGCGCCACCGGGACCACGCGCTTGCCCAAGCCTGCGGTAACGACGGCGGAGGCGACGGTTTCGAACAGCCCGCCCACCACGGAGTGGTTTTCCAGGGTGACGGCCAGGCGGTCGGTGTTGATCTCGGCCAGGACTGTTTCGGCGTCGAACGGCTTGATGGTGGGCGTGTGGACGACGGCGACGTCCACGTTGTGTTCCGCCAGCGCCTTGGCCGCCTGGAGGGCGCGCATGGTCATGAGGCCGCTGGAGACGAAGACGACGTCGTTGCCCCCGCGCAGGACCTTGGCCTTGCCGAGTTCGAAGGTGTAGTCGTACTCATCCAGGACCGTGGGCACGTTGCCGCGGAGCAGGCGCAGGTAGGTCGGCCCTTCCGAAGCGGCCAACTGCGGGACGGCCTGTTCAATATCGATCGAGTCGCAGGGGTCCACGATGGTCAGGTTGGGCATGCCGCGGAAGATTGCCATGTCCTCGGTGGCCTGGTGGCTGGGGCCGTATCCGGTGGTGAGGCCGGGGAGGCCACCCACGATGTTGACATTCAGGTTGGGTTCGGCGGCGTCCAGGCAGAGGAAGTCGTAGGCGCGGCGGGCGGCGAACACTGAATAGGTGGACGCGAACGGCACCAGGCCGGTCTCGGCAAGGCCGGCGGCTGCGCCGAAGAGGAGCTGCTCGGCCATGCCCATTTGGAAGAACCGTTCCGGGAAGGCCTTGGCGAAGATGTGCATGTCCGTGTACTTGCCCAGGTCCGCGGTGAGGCCGACGACCCTGTCATTCTCCTGCGCGGCCTTGACCAGTGCGTGCCCGAACGGGGCAGAGGCGGTTTTCTGGCCCGGATCGGCGAAGGACGCGATCATGGCCGAGGTCTTGAGCTTGGGGGCGGTGCCGGTGGCCTTCACTGCGGTGGTGCTCA
The DNA here is from genome assembly GCF_042791415.1 of Arthrobacter sp. NPDC056691. NCBI lineage: Bacteria > Bacillati > Actinomycetota > Actinomycetes > Micrococcales > Micrococcaceae > Arthrobacter > Arthrobacter sp. NPDC056691. The sequence continues at coordinate 37,332 of NZ_JBHTXX010000026.1, read as the reverse complement.
TCGGGCGGCCTTTCCTTCGTATCCTGCGGTCAGCTGCTCGCGGCAGAGCTGCCATTCGTGTTCTTCGATGCGCATGAAGTGCGCCTTTTCCCGTTCCTCCAGCAGCGGCACGCCGCGGCCCACCTTGGTGTCGCAGAGGATCACGGAGGGGCGCCCGCTGGCGGCGGCCTGCGCTGCGGCGTTGTCGAACGCGGCGAGCAGCGCGGCGACGTCGTTGCCGTCCACGCGCTGGGTGTACCAGCCGGCGGCTTCCCACTTTTCGGTGATCGGTTCGGTGCGGAGCACGGTGTCGGTCTTGCCGTCGGCCTGCAGGGCGTTGATGTCCACCATGGCAGTGAGGTTGCCGAGCTGGTGGTGGTGGGCGCCCATGGCGGCTTCCCAGGTGGAGCCCTCGTCCAGTTCGCCGTCGGAGAGGAAATTGTAGACCCGCGAACCGGAGCCCTGGTAGCGCAGGCCCAGGGCCATGCCTACGGCGATGGTGAGTCCGTGGCCCAGGGAGCCGCCGGAGATTTCCATGCCGGGGGTGTAGGTGGACATGCCGGACATGGGGAGCCGGGAATCATCTGAACCATAGGTTTCCAACTCGGTGACGGGGACGATGCCGGCCTCGGCCAGGGCCGCGTAGTGGCCGATGGCGTAGTGCCCTGTGGAGAGCAGGAACCGGTCGCGCTGTTCCCAGTGCGGGTCCCCGGCGCGGAACCGAAGCTGGTCGGCGTACACGACAGCGAGCATGTCCGCAGCGCCGAGCGCCTGCCCCACGTAGCCCTGGCCCTGGACCTCGCCCATGTTCAGGGCATGGTGCCGGATCCGGTAGGCGGCGGCGCTGACCCGTTCGAGTCGTTCTGCTGCAGTTTCCTGGGTCATTCGTTCCTTCTGGCGGGGAGCCTGGGTGTGCAGTTCCTGCGGGACGGTTTCGTTGACGGCAGTCATCAGGCGCTCACTGACTGGGGGGTGCTTTTGGTGATCTCATCAGCCAGCTGCCGCTCCCGCTTGCCCCAGGTTTCCCGGGTGGCGAAGGCTGCCCACAGGCCGATCAGGGCGTAGAGGCCGAACAGCAGGGCGGGGCCGATCCAGCCGAAGCTGACGAACAGCAGGGTGGTGATGAAGGGGGTGAAGCCGGAGACCATGGCGGAGATCTGGTAGGCCAGCGAGGCGCCGGAAGCACGGGTCTTGGCCTGGAAGAGCTCGGGGAACCAGGCGCCCTGGGCTCCGGCGAGGGAGTTCTGGCACACCGCGTAGGAGATCACGATCGTGGCGATGATGAAGACGAACAGGCCGGTGTTGACCAGCAGGAACATCGGAATGGCGAACAGCGCGGCGAAGGCGGTGGACCAGATGTACAGGGGGCGGCGGCCGATCCGGTCGGTCAGGCGGCCCCAGGCCTGGGTGGCGAAGATGCCGATGGCGGACGCGATGCAGAGGGCCACCAGCGTCTGGGTCTTGTCGGCCAGGTGCTGGCTGTTGAGGTAGGAAATCATGTAGGTGATGGACACGGCGTAGCCGGCGGTCTCGGCGATGCGCAGGCCAATGCCCTTGACGATGTTGCGCCAGTCGGTCCTGATGACCTCCACGATGGGGGACTTGACGATGTCGCCGTGGTCCTTGACCTCATCGAAGACCGGGGACTCGGGAACCTTGGAGCGGATGATCAGGCCGACCACCACCAGCACGATGCTGGCGAGGAAGGGGATGCGCCAGGCGAGCTCGCCGCCGAGGTTCACGCTGACCAGGAACACCAGGTTGGCCAGCAGCAGGCCCACCGGGAAGCCGGCCTGGACGATGCCCGTGTACTTGCCCTTGGATTTCCACGGTGCGTGCTCGTAGCTCATCAGGATGGCTCCGCCCCATTCGGCGCCGAAGGCCAGGCCCTGGACCACGCGGACGAAGACCAGCAGCGCCGGGGCCAGCAGGCCCACCTGGCTGTACGTGGGCAGCAGGCCGATCAGGAAGGTGGCAACACCCATCAGGATCAGGGACGCCACCAGGACCGGCTTGCGTCCCACCTTGTCGCCCAGGTGGCCGCCGATGATGCCGCCCAGCGGCCGGGCGGCGAAGCCGACGCCGAGCGTGGCGAAGGCGGCCAGCGTTCCGGTCACCGGGTCGCCGGTGGGGAAGAACGCAGTTCCGAAGTAGAGGGCAGCCGCCGTACCGAAGCCGATGAAGTCATAGGTTTCGATCACGGCGCCGACGCCCGAGCCGATGGCGACCCGGCGGGCGTCCTTGGTGCCGTGGACCGGCCCCCGCATGTTCAGAGCTTCGTTGCTCATGGTGGTTCCCTTTCGAAGAGCGGCTGGAGAAGCTCCAGCGCTGTCGACTGTTAACAAGATGTGTTCCAGTGTGACCGACGTCATGCTGACTGTCAACAGTCACCGTCAGGAGTTGACTGTTAACAGTCGTCACCGCTAATGTGGTGCCCATCACTACCGCCTGCCGGGCACGACCAGAGGATCAACAACGATGTTCCATTCCCGACTCGGGTGCTCATCCATCAGCTTCCGCCACCAGGACCTGCCGGCAGCCCTGCGAACCATCGCCGGGCTCGGTTTCGCTGAGATCGACCTGGGCGCCCTCCCCGGCGTCTGCGATCACGTTCCGTATGAACTCGACGCGGGCGCCGTCTCCGCCGTTGCCAGTGATGTGGCTGCATCGGGCTTGCGTGTGCGTTCCGTCAACGGGGACATCGGAGACCTCAATGCAGTGCTCGACGCCGGCCAGCAGGCTGAGCGGGACAGGCACCTTGATGCACTGCTCACCCTCACCGCCAAAACGGGGGCCAAGGCACTGGTCCTTCCCTGCGGTGCGCTGAGCCACGAGCCGGTCCGCAGCATAGAGGAGGACCTGGACACCGTCGCGGCACAGCTCATCCGGGCCGGGGAGCGCGCGGCCGGGTTCGGCGTCGAACTCTGGACTGAGTCGCTGCATTTCCTGCGGTTCTGCTGGAACCTGGAACGCGCCGAACTGCTGGCACGGCGGCTGGCGGGCTCCGGCGTCGGAATTGTCATGGACTTCAGCCACATCGTCGCCGCCGGCGAGGACCCGCTGGAGTACCTGGCACGCCACGAGGGCCGGATAGCCCACGTGCATCTGCGTGATGCCGTGCCCGGGAACATCAACCTCAGCATCGGCAACGGCCAGGCCGATTTCGCCGCCGGGCTGCGGGGCCTGGCCGAGCAGGGCTACACCGGGCACTTCAGCCTGGAACTGGAAACCCGGGACATCACCCACGACGAACGCCCGGCGGCCGCCGCCAAGGCAGCCAGCTTCATCACCGACCTCATCTGAACCACCACACAAAACCACCAAGGAGCATCATGACCGCCATTCAGCGCACCGCCGTCCTCACCGGAGCCACCTCCGAGCGGGGCATCGGCATCACCACCGCCCGCCGCTACGCCAGCCAGGGCTGGGGCGTGGTGATCCTGGACCTCGACGGCGAAAAGTCCGCGAAGGTCGCCACCGAAATCGGCAACGAATTCAACGTCCCGGCGTTCGGCTACGAGGTCGACGTCACCAACGAGGAGTCCGTCAACGCCGCGTACAAGGCAGTTTCCGCCGAGGTCACGAGCGGCGCCCTTCCCGCCGTCGGCGCCCTGGCCAACATCGCCGGCATCACCTCGCCGGTGCCTTTCCTGGAAACCACTCTTGACCTCTGGAACAAGGTCATGGCCGTGAACTCCACCGGCACCTACCTCGTCACGAAGGCCTTCCTGCCGGACATGATCGACAACGGCTGGGGCCGGATCGTCAACATGTCCTCCGTTTCCGCGCAGCGCGGCGGCGGCGTCTTCGGCAAGGTGCCCTACTCCGCCGCCAAGGCCGCCATCCTCGGCTTCACCAAGGCCCTGGCCCGCGAACTGGGCGACTCCGGCGTGACTGTCAACGCCATCACCCCGGGCGCCGTGGACACCAACATCCGCGTCGGCAGCACGGAGGAGCAGGAAGCCGCCATCAATGCCGGCATCCCGCTGGGCCGCAATGCCAGCACCGAGGAAGTCGCCGCCGTCATCACCTTCCTGTCCTCCGAGGAATCCGCCTACCTGACCGGCACCACCATCGACATCAACGGCGGAAGCCACATGCACTAAGAGCGCCCAAAGCGCTGCAAAACCCACCCAGCCGCCCCGCCGCACATCACATACGCCGCAGAGAGAGCCAGCCATGACCAGAATCTTCAACAATCCAGCGGACTTCGCCGAGGAAGCCCTCGCGGGCTTCTGCGATATTCACTCCGGACTGGTCCGCCAGGTTCCCGGCGGCGCGGTGCGCCGCCACCGCCCTGCGGCACCGAAGGTGGCGGTCCTCGCCGGCGGCGGCTCGGGCCACTACCCCGCCTTCGCCGGGCTTATCGGACCCGGTTTTGCCGACGGCGCGGTGGTGGGAAACATCTTCACGTCACCGTCCGCCCAGCAGGCTTACGCCGTGGCCAAGGCCGCGGACAGCGGCGCCGGTGTGGTGTTCACCTACGGCAACTACGCCGGCGACGTGATGAACTTCGGGATGGCCAGCGAGCGGCTGGCCGCCGAGGGCATCGCCGTCGAAAACGTCCTGGTGACGGACGACGTCGCCAGCGCACCGCCGTCGGAAGCGTCCAAGCGGCGCGGCATCGCCGGGGACTTTACGGTCTTCAAGGTCATGGGGGCGGCCGCCGAAGCCGGCGCGGACCTGGCCGGGGTTGTCCGCCTGGGCCGCAAGGCCAACAGCCTCACCCGGACCATCGGCAGCGCGTTTGCCGGCTGCACCTTCCCGGGCGCCGACGCGCCGCTGTTCTCGCTGGGCGAGGGGCAGATGGGGCTGGGCCTGGGGATCCACGGCGAGCCCGGCCTCTTCGACACGGACCTTCCGCCGGCTGCTGACCTGGGCCGCGAACTGGTGTCCCGGGTGCTGGCCGAGACACCGGACGGGGCAGGGCAGCGCATTGCGGTGATCCTCAACGGCCTCGGCTCCACCAAGCACGAGGAGCTGTTCGTGCTCTGGGGGACGGTTGCTCCGCTGCTCCGCGATGCCGGCTACACCCTGGTGCTGCCGGAGGTGGGCGAACTGGTCACCAGCCTGGACATGGCCGGAGTGTCCCTCACCGTCACGTGGCTGGATGATGAACTGGAGCCGCTCTGGGCGGCGCCGGCGGAAACCCCGGCGTACCGCCGGGGAACCACTGCCGCGCAGTCCGGCAGCCTTCCCGCCGCTGAGGTGTCCGACGACGACAGCACCGCCGTTGCGTTCGCCGCCACCGCTTCCTCCCGGGAGTACGCAACCGCATGCGTCGCCGCGCTCGAGGCGGCACGTAATCTCCTGCGCGCGGAGGAGCCGCGGCTGGGGGACATGGATGCCGTTGCCGGCGACGGCGACCACGGCCGCGGCATGGTCAGGGGCGTCGATGCAGCGGTGGCCGCAGCAGCTGACGCGTTCACCCGGGGTGCCGGCGCGGGAGACGTCCTGGCGGCCGCCGGGGATGCCTGGGCGGACCGGGCCGGAGGAACATCGGGGGTCCTCTGGGGTGCGGGTCTGCGGGCCCTCGGCGAGTCGCTCGGCAACAGCCAGGCGCCGGAACCGGCGGAGCTTTCGGCCGCCGTGACGGCGTTCGCCGGCCGCATCACCGGCCTGGGCAAGGCCGGGGTGGGGGACAAAACCATGGTGGATGCTCTCCTGCCGTTCGCCGAAACCCTGGCCCGCCGGACGGCGGAAGGGGCCGGCGCCGAGACCGCCTGGCAGGAAGCAGCCGCCGCTGCGACGTCCGCCGCCGCGGCCACCGCCACGCTTCGCCCGCTCAAGGGCCGCGCCCGGCCGCTGGCGGAAAAAAGCCTGGGCACCGCCGATCCGGGGGCCACGTCGTTGGCCATGATCTTCACCGTGATGGGCGGACAGCTGGCCCGTCACGCCGCCCCGCCCGCTGCGGGACAGAACGAAGCGGGACAGGACGAAGCGCATGCCCGCGACGAAGCGGAGGCCACGGTATGACCGCCGCCGCCGCTCCTGCACTGCGGTACGGGCATCGGCGTGGCCACCGCCGCCAACAAGGTGACGGGCATCCGTGCCACCACTGCCCACGACTCGTTCTCCGTTGAGCGGTCCGTGCTTTCCAACAACTGCCAGGTCCTCACCATGGGGCAGCGCGTGGTCGGCCTGGAACTGGCGCGCAGGCTCGCGCGGGAATGGGTGGGCTACGCCTTCGACCCGGAGTCGGCGTCGGCAGGCAAGCTGAATGTGCTTAGCGATTACGAAGGGTGCTGAGCACACTTATTCGACGATGACCCGCACCCGCTGCACCGTGTTGTTCCCCATGCCCTGGTAATTCCAGTGCTGCTCCAGCGGCTGCACTGCGCCGGTCGCGTCGGTGGCCCGGCACGCCAGTTCGTGGTGGCCGGTATCGGCCACCCACGGCAGGCTCCATCCGCGCCAGGCAAAGGCGCCGGCAGGCTTGTCCAGCTGCGCCGGAACCCACTTGCCGTCGATGCCGACCTCCACCCTTGTCACAGCGGCTTCACCGGACCACGCCCGCCCCTGGAGCATGACCGGCCCGCGTTGCAGGTACCTGCGGCGGGTGAAAAAGTCCGGAATGCCCGGCGGGACCATCAGCGACCGTACCCTGATCCGCGAAACCGGGGTGCCGGCGTCGTCCGCGTTGTGTTGGTAGCGGTAGGCGACCGACTGCTGGTAGCCCTGGAACGGCGTCGTGACAACCTGGATCGACTGCAGCCACTTGACACTGGCCATGCCGTACCAGCCGGGGACCACCAGCCGGAGCGGATAGCCGTGCTGCGGCGGCAGTTCGCTGCCGTTCATCTTGTAGGCGAGGACGACGTCGGCCCGGGACGCTTCCGAAATCGGCAGGCTCCGGGCGTACTGCTGCCGGACGCCGCCCTGGATCCCGGCATCAAGACCGGTGAACACCACCTCGACGGCCTCCGGCTCGACGCCGGCCTGGGCCAGCAGGTACGCCAGCGGAACTCCGGTCCACACGGCCGTCCCCACGCCCTCCAGCGTCCAGGGCTGGCTGAGCGGCCGCGGCCGGAGCAGGGACCGGCCGTTGCCGGCGCACTCCATGGTCACCTGGACGCTGATGGCCGGATCCCGCTTCAGCGCAGCAAGGCTCAGTTCCATCGCGCGCTCCACGGCGCCGCCGATCCGCAGGTGCCAGGCGCCGCTGACCTGCGGAATGTCGAAGTGCGTGAGCACATAGTGCAGCCCGGGCGGAGTCACGTCCTCGCGCAGGGCCTCGAGCGGCATCGAGTGGTTCCGCACGGCGAGCTGCAGCTCTTCCCTGGAGATCGGGCCATGCGTGGGTTCACCGGAATGCGCTGGTACACCGGTATGGGGCGCGGGGCGGGCGGACGGTCGGCGGCGGTAGATCAGCTTGGACATGGCCTTGCGATTCTGCTCGGTGCTGCGTGTTGTGTGGTGCTGCTGATTGGCGTGCTCCTCTTCACAGGTTTACGCCGCCCCCAATATGACCGTCAACAGCCCCGCCCCGCCAACCGCCCTTTACAGCTGCGGCAGCTTCACCAGGTCCTCGAGCGTCATCGGATCCTGGCCGGTGAGGCCGTGCACGTCCGACGTCGCCCCGGCCAGTTCGCCGGCGGCAATCGCCGTGTACGTGCTGACCCAGGCCTCCACCTGCCATTCCGGTGCGCCGTAGGACGCGCGGGAGGCGAACGCCTCCTCCACGGTTTCGTGATGGTACGTGACGGTCCTGCCCGTGGCGCGTGTAAGCACCTCGGCGGCGTGCCCCAGCGAGATGTCCTCCGGCCCGGTCAGGTCGTAGGTTGCCCCCGCGTGGACGGCCGGGTCTCGCAGCACGGCCACCGCGGACCGGGCGATGTCCTCCCGCGCGACGGCGGCCATGACGCCGTCGCCTGCCGGGCCCCGGATAACACCGTCCTGACCGGCCAGCATGGGCAGGAAATCCAGGTAGAAGTTGTCCCGCAGGAACGTGAATCCCATCCCGGACGCCCTGATCCGCTCCTCGGTGGCATAGTGGTCGCGCCCCAGCGTGAAGGTGCAGTCTGGCGCCGCCCCGAAGAAGGACGTGTACACAATGTGCTGCACTCCGGCCTCCGCGGCGGCGTCCACGAAGGCGTAGTGCTGCTGCAGCCTGTTCTCCGCCTCCGCCGCCGACACCATGAACAGGATCTTGACGCCTTCCAGGGCGGGCCGGGACAGCGCCGGGTCCCCGTAGCTGACCGCCACCGCCGGAGCGTCCCTCAGGTCCGGCGCCCGCAGGGTGTCCCGCACCAGCAGGCGCTGGGAGAACCCGGCGTCGGAGAGCTGGCGTGCCACCATGCCGCCCAGGACCCCGGTGGAGCCGGTCACGGCAAGGTCTGGAAGTTCCGTCATGGGGGATTCCTAGCCTTCGCGGGTTGCGGGGGACTTGGTTTCGGCCGGGTCCCGTTCGGCAAGGGAGCCAACGGCGTCGTCGATCCTTTTCAGGACGTCCGGTTCAAGGCGGACACCGGCGGCTGCGGCGCTGTCGGCCACCTGTTCGGGCCGGGAGGCGCCCACGATCGCTGAGGCGACGTTCGGGTTCTGCAGCACCCAGGCCACCGCCAGCTGCGGCATGGTCAGCCCGGCTTCCTCGGCGACCGGCCGCAGCTCCTGCACCGCGGCCAGGACGTCGTCCCGCATCCAGCGTTGGATCATCTTCGCGCCGCCCTTGTCGTCGGTGGCGCGGCTGCCTTCCGGCAACGGCTGGCCCGGCAGGTACTTGCCGCTCAGCACACCTTGCGCCATGGGGGACCAGACGATCTGGGAGACACCCAGTTCCTCCGACGCCGGCACTACCTCCTCCTCGATGACCCGCCACAGCATGGAGTACTGCGGCTGGTTGGAGATCAGCTGGAAGCCCAGTTCCTTGGCCAGGGCGTGGCCGTTGCGGAGCTGCTCGGCGGTCCATTCGCTGACCCCGATGTACAGGGCCTTTCCCTGCCGGACGATGTCCGCGAACGCCTGCATCGTTTCTTCGAGCGGCGTCTCAAAGTCGTAGCGGTGCGCCTGGTACAGGTCCACGTAGTCCGTCTGCAGCCGGCTGAGGGACCCGTCGATGGATTCCATGATGTGCTTGCGGGACAGGCCGAGGTCGTTCTTCCCCTTGGGGCCGGTGGGACCGAACACCTTCGTGAAGATCTCGATGGACTGCCGGCGTTCGCCCTTGAGCGCTTCGCCCAGAACGGTTTCCGCCGCCGTGTTGGCGTAGACGTCCGCCGTGTCGAAGGTGCTGATGCCGGCGTCCAGTGCCGCCCGCACGCACCGGGTGGCGACGTCGTTCTCCACCTGCGAGCCATGCGTGAGCCAGTTGCCGAACGTGATTTCCGAAATCTTGAAGCCGCTGTTTCCGAGGTATCTGAATTCCATGGGTTTCACGCTAGCGGACATGGTTGCTCAGGGTAAGGGATGCCGGCGGCCTATCTCGCGGCCGGCGTCCCTGCTGCCTCCGCGGCCAGGCTTGTGGTCTGAGGCCGGTGGCACGGAACCAGGGCGCTCAGGCGCGGGTGCGGGCGTCCGGGTGCTGCGCGAGCGACGTCATGGAACCGGTGTCCAGGACGGAGACATGTCCGGCAACGGCCGGTTTCCGCGCAGGACGCGGCGGCTGGGCGGAGAGCGCCAAGGCGGACCGGACCGTTTCGCCTTTGCTGGCGGCCCCCGTGCCGGAGACGCCGGCGCCGGAGGCACCCGTGCTGGACGGTTCGCCCGGCACGGCGTTGTGGCGCAGGGCCGACTCCACAAGCGGCGCCACCTCGGTCACGCTGGCCGCGGCGACGTCGGGCGGCGGCAGGTCGCGCACGGTGACCTTGACGTCCGGCGCGGCGGCCCGGGCACGCGCCACCGCGCGGGCGTCGGCGGCAGCGACGGCGTCGGCCCAGTCCTTCGCGAGGACGGGCGGCACCGGCCGGGCGGCCGTCACCAGGGGATGGTGGACGACGGCGCCGCGGAGCGCCTCCCGGAGGCCGGCGCGGGTCCGCAGTTTGTTCCAGTCGATCGGCGCACGGGGCTCGCGGACCGGCCGGGGGGCCTTGGCGGCCTTTTTCGCCTTGCCTTTTGCCGGCACCACTTCGGCGTCCGCGGGCAGCGGGCTTCCGTCAGCAGCGAGCCGCACGATCTCGATCGTCTCGTTCCTGGGGAGGCGGCCGAACAGCGCCATCAGGATCAGCGCCGCGAGGCGTCCCAGCCCCGCAATCACCAGCGTGAGCATGACGCTGATGCACAGGCCGATGAACATGAGGAAGGCAACACCCAGGGTGCCAAAAAAGGTCAGGTTCAGTGCAATCGTTGTCGGATCCTGCACGTTACCCTCCTTACCATCGGCGCCCGGCCCGTCACCCACGTGATCGAGCCCGGTGGTCACGCCGGAAACAGCCCCTAACCACCATACGGACTATTTACTGCCGACATGCCCTCATGACAAGTGCCGGCAACTGTTGTTTCAAAGCTGTTATAGGACCCGGCCTTATCAACGCGCCGATAGGCTGTTCCAGCAAGCGACCACCAAAGTTCCCAAGGATGCCATGACCCAGCCAGAACCCTTCTCCGGCAACTGCCCTTGCCTGTCCGGGGAGCAGTACGCGGACTGCTGCGGCCGGTTCCATAGCGGTTCGGCGGAGGCAGCCACCGCCGAGCAGCTGATGCGTTCCCGCTACTCCGCCTTCGTCCTGCTGGATGCCGGCTACCTCCTCAAAACATGGCATGCCAGCAGCCGGCCCGCGGAGCTGGAGTTCGATCCTGGTCTGGAATGGCGGCGGCTGGACATCGTGTCCGTCGAGCGGGGCGGCCCGCTCGACACCGAGGGCGTCGTGGAGTTCAAGGCGCACTTCCGTCAGGACGGCGAACGCGGCGTCCACCACGAAACGAGCCGCTTCCGCAGGGTGGACCGGCGCTGGTACTACATCGACGGCGTCGCCGTCGGGCTTAGCCCGTAGCGGCTACTGCCCGGCGGACGCCGGGGTCAGTAGTCCCGCGTTCAGCGCTCCTCATAGTCCGCCGTGGGAGTGAAGCCGGCACGGTCCACCTTACGGTGGAAGTGCATCCCGGCCATGCCGCCCAGGACGGCACCCACCAGGGCCACCAGAGCGACCACGACGGCGGCAATGATGCCCGTGGTGGTTACCTGGCCCTCGTTGACCGGAATCCGGGGGAAGCTGTTCAGCTGGGCCAGAATATTAAACCGCTCGCCCGCGATCATGCCGAGCACGGCCACCAGCACCGCGGCGATCAGGGCCCAAATCCACACCATGAACCCCTGCTTCGCGCCATTGAACCGGGCCATCCTGCCGGCGACGTAGCCGCCGCTGTAATAGGAAGCGAAGAGGATGACCAGAAGCACGATGATGCCCACGATCCCCACCGTCTGGTTCGAGGCAGCCCGGCCCACGGCGGCGTTCACGTCGGTGTTCGTGGCAAGTCCCACGGCGGTGCCGGCAGCGGCGACGAGGGCGGTCAGCAGCACGGCCATGCCCGTGGCGGCCAGCCAGCCAAAGAACGCCGAGCCAATCTTGATGCCGCCGAAGGCCTCCCTTTGGCGGGCCGCGGCCATCTCCCGGGTGGCAAAGGCCGGATCGTCAGGCCGTGCCGTGTCCGGGCGGCCGTCGGGTTCATTGTCGGGTGTGTAGTCGCGCTCGGCGTACGGCGTGTCTGCGGCCGTGGTGTTGAGGGCCCGGGTGTGAGTGTCGGCCGTGGCGCCGGTGACGCCGGGGCGGTCCGACCGCCGGGTCTGGGTGGCGTCGTAGACAGGAGTGGCTTCCGTGGGGGTGTCCGCCGGACTGCGCTCCGCAGTGCTGTAGTCGGCAGGGTAGGGCTCTGCCGTGCTGTGCTGTGGCCTGTTGAGATCGGGCCCGGTGGATTCGGAGGTGTCTGATTCAGGGGAGGTGCGCCGGGGGCGTCTTTCCCCGGCGCCGGTTGGGCTGCTCATCAGCGACTCGCTTTCATTGAACGGACCCGGACTCAGGGGCCTAAGCCGGGCAACGCAATGCCGAGGCCAAGGCACTGGCCTCAGTTTCTAGCTAACTCCGTTCAATGGGCATTAGCAAGGATGCTTAGTATCCTGGTTTGGCGCGTCTTCCCTTGTCAAGGGCGGTATTGAGGTCGGGGCTGGTGCCTGGTGGGCGGGGAGCGGTGCGTGGCGCCGGGCGCGGTCAGCGGTAGGCGCGGTGCAAATTCTCCTTGGTCGACTCGCGGGCGGACGCATCGGCGATCCACGGGCCCGTCCCCTCGGACTGGTCCAGTACGCCGGCTTCCAGCCATGTGTAGTCTCCGGCGAGTACCTTGGGCGCGACGTCGCGGTCGCCGTCGTCGGTGTTCCGCCACAGCTGGTCGAAGTATTCGTCCACCCGCACGCGTGCCTGCTCGCAGAAGGCGTCGGCCAGTTCAAAAGCGGTGGCGCCCCGTTCGGGGGCAGAGCGGAGCAGCATCTCGGCGCGGGAGCAGCTGGCGGCCATGGCGAACAGTTCGGCCCCGATGTCCACGATCCGGCCCAGGAACGCCTGTTTGTGCTCAAGGCGGGCCTGCCAGCGGCCCATGCCGTAGAACGTCTGCCGGGCCAGCCGGCGCGAGGACCGCTCCACGAAGCGGAGGTGCTTGGCCAGCCGCCCGAAATCACTGTAGGACCGCGGATCCATGCCGGCGCCCGCCACCAGCTTGGGCAGCCATTTTGCGTAGAAGCCGGAAGCGCCGACGGCGGCCCGCGCCTTGTCCGAAAGGCTCGCCTCCGCGGAGGCCAGGTCCCCGGCGGCGGCGAGGTGCGCATCCACGGCCTCGCGGGCTATCAGCAGCCGCATGATCTCGGACGAACCCTCGAAAATGCGGTTGATCCGCAGGTCGCGCAGCTGCTGCTCGGCGGGGACGGCCCGCTCGCCGCGGGCCTCCAGGGAGTCGGCCGTCTCAAAGCCGCGGCCGCCGCGGATCTGCACAAGTTCGTCCGCGATCCGGTAGCTGATCTCGGTGGACCACAGTTTGGCCAGGGCCGCCTCGATGCGGACGTCCTTTTGCCCGGCGTCGGCCATCTCCGCGGACAGCTCGAACACGGCGTCAAGGGCGAACGCCGTGGCGGCGATGAATGCGATCTTCTTGCCCACTGCCTCGTGCTTGCCCACGGGGCGGCCCCACTGGGTGCGGGCGTTGGACCATTCCCGGGCGATTTTGAGGCTCCAGCGGCCCGTCGCCACGCAAAGTGCGGGCAGCGAGAGCCTGCCGGTGTTCAGCGTGGTGAGCGCAATCTTCAGCCCCTGGCCCTCACGGCCAAGCCTGTTGGCGGCCGGCACCCGGACTTGGTGGAACCGGGTCACGCCGTTCTCGATGCCGCGCAGGCCCATGAAGGTGTTGCGGTTCTCCACCGTGATTCCCGGGGAGCTCATCTCCACGACGAACGCGGTAATGCCGCCCTTGTGGACGGCGCCGTCCGCATCGGTGTGCTGCGGCACCACGGCCATCACCACCACGAGCTCGGCGATCACGCCGTTGGTGGTCCATAGCTTCACGCCGTCCAGCACGTACGATCCGCCGTCGGAAGCGGGCACGGCAGTGCTGCCCATCCGGGCGGGGTCGCTGCCGACGTCGGGCTCGGTCAGCAGGAATGCGGTGACGGCCCCCTGCGCGCAGCGCGGCAGGTACTGGCGCTTCTGCTCGGGGGTGCCGAACACCTTCACCGGTTCCGGCACGCCGATGGACTGGTGGGCGGAGAGCAGGGCGCCCAGGCTCGGGTGCACAGATCCCAGCAGGGCCAGCGCCCGGCCGTAGTACACCAGGGACAGGCCCAGGCCGCCATACTCCTGCGGTATCTTCATGCCGAACACGCCCAGTCCGGCGAGGCCGCGCAGGTACTCGTCGGGAATTTTCGCGTCGCGTTCGATCGTCCGCCCGGACATGGTGCGGCAGAACTCCGTCAGCCGCGCCATGAAAGCCTCGCCGCGCTCCACGTCATCGGGATTGGCGGCGGGCCAGGGATGGATGAGGCCCAGGTCAAAGCTGCCGAGGTACAGGCCCTTGGCGAAACTGGGCCTGGCCCACTCGGTTTCGCGTGCTGCCTCGGCAATGGCGCGGGCGTCCTCGGCGGACGCGCCCGCACCGATCTTCTCCGGAGCGACAGGTGTCTCGGACGCGGGACTGTCCACGGGCGGGACGGCGCCAGTGCCGTCCGCAGCCGTGGGGCCTGGTGCTGTGCTGTCAGTGGCCGGGCGTTCGGTCGCCTGGCTGTCAGTGGCGGAGCTCACGGGGCATCTCCTCTAACCGGATGGCCGGCTCAAAGCCCTGGGTCCGCCGCGGGTGGAGAACCCTTCAGCTGTCCCTCAATGCTACCCGCGGGTAGGTTCCGGTGCTAGGGGACGGCTGACCCTGAAAATCCGTGGGAAACTCGACTGCAGAGGCGTGGTGCACCAGCCTGTCCCAGGCGTGGTTGATCGCGTGGACGGTCCTGAGCAGAGCCGCGGCAACGACCAGCCAGGCCAGCCGTCCCACCCCCACCAGGACGAGCGCGGCGAATGCCGCCAACGCCACGAACAAGACAAGCACCAGGGCAAACATCAGCGTTCCAATGAACACCAAGGTGGCTGTCTCCACTGCACTCAAGTCGAACTGCATGCTTCCCCCTGCGCCGTTGCTGCGGATGGATCAGTAGCTCGAGACTAGGGCCAGGAGCGAAGCTTCCTCCAGCCTCCCGCCCATGCTGTGGCCGCGTTGATACGGGATCGAGACAATACTCCTGCGTAGGTCACGGAGTGATTGCGAAAACCTCTTCTGTCACACCCGTAACGTTGCCGGGCGCGGAACCGGGCCCGCTTCGCGGTTCGTTTCGGGCCCGCTCCCGGGATCGCGGGGACCGCGGCGCCGGCCGGGGTGCGGCTCTGCGTTAACCTTGTAGTTGGCAGTTTTCGGGTTTCCGCTGCCCAGACCATCCCCCAAGTTGCTGAAGGAGAGTGTGTGCCCCGGTCCGCCACGTCCTCCGCTGACGCGATCAGCGCAAGGCTCAGGGACCTTGAGCTCCTCACCAAGGGGCCCGCATGGGCCCTCACCCGTTCCTCCCCGTGGGTGATCGCGGTCCTGCAGGCATCCTTCACTCGCACCCGGCCCCAGCTTCCGCTGGAAGAATTCCATGCCGACGTCGACTCCTTCCTTGAGCAGCTGCGCCGGCAGGACCCTGGGCTGGGCGGCCATGCCAACGGGAAGTCCTTCGGCGATGAGTGGACCCGCAAGCAGTTCCTGACTCGCCGGAACCAGTCGGGGCAGATCGTGTACGAGGTCACCGAGCCGGCCGCCCGCGTGCTGGCGTTCCTGGACAGCCTCTCCAGCGAAAGGTCCACGCTTAATGGCTCCCGGCTGGGCACGCTCCTGGGTGACGTGGAGAAGCTCGCCAACGAGACCAACCCGGACCAGAGCGCCCGGCTGGAAGCGCTGGAGGAGGAGATCGGGGAGCGGCAGCAGCTGATCGAGGACATCAGCTCCGGCGACTTCGACGGCCTGCTCGACGACGACCAGGCGGTGGAAGCGGCCGGCAACATCCTGGATCTCGCAGCCAGCCTGCCGGCGGACTACAAGAAGATGCGTGACCGGATTGAGGAGCTCGTGGGCGAGCTCCGGAACCAGATCATCGAGGAATCGCTGACCAAGGGCGCCACGATGGCCCAGGTTCTGGAGGCAGACAAGCGGCTGCGCCAGAGCCCGGAGGGCAGGACCTTCCGTTCCTTTACCGCCTTTCTCGAGGATCCGCAGCAGCAGTTGCGTTTCCGCTCCGCCATCGGCGAAGTGCTCAGCCGCCAGTTCGCGGACGACCTGTCGCCGGAAGACCGCGAAACCTTGAAAAACCTGGTGGCGGAACTCCGGCAGCAGCACAGCCAGATCCAGCGCATCTACGGAAAGCTCAGCGAGAGCCTGAACACCTATATCCAGAGCGACGACTTTCGCCAGTCGGTGCGGCTCCGCAAGGTGCTGCGCGAGGCGGAGCAGGCCATCAGGTCCTTGCCCTACGAGCGCGAACGGCCGGGCCTGGTCCGCGGCCCGGTGCTGTTCAACCCCGGTTTCGAATCCCTTGCCATGGTCAAGCTTTTCGATCCGGACGAGTTTGCCGCCCCGCCCAAACTCGCCGACCCCATCGCGTTCAGCGACTCGGACCGGGTCCGCTCGCCCCGGACCGCCAAGGCCAGGCCGGAGGCGATCCGCACGGCGGCAGTCGGCGCCTCGACCCTGTCCGAGGCGTGGGGGCAGCTGCCGCCGGAGGAACAGCACATCAACTCCATCCGGGCGCTCCTCTCGCACGCGCTCCACACCGGCGCCGGCTTTGACCAGCTGGCGTGGGAGGCCCTCGACTTCGAACAGATAGACGGCACCACCCGCAAGGCGTACCTGCCGGTGGTAACGCTCAAGAAGGACTAGCGATGACTGAAGAGATTACGACGGCGGACCCCGGGGCGCCGCTGGTTGGGCCTGGAGAAACGCCGCCCGTGGAGCCGGCCGAAACCGAAACCCCCGCTGTTCCGACCGGCTCAACCAGCGGCGGCGTAACCCCCCGCGACACGTTTGTGGACGGCGCCGCACTCTTCCCCGGGGACACTGGCGTGCTCCCCATGAAGGTGCGCCAGGCCCTGGTGAAGCTGCTGAAGGGCCCGTACGTCGACGGCGGCCGGGACGAAAAACTCTGGACGACGCTGCTGGACAACCAGCTGATCCTGCGCAGCCGGCTCTCCGAGCTGTTCCTCACGCTGCAGCTGGACCACGAGCGCAAGATCGCGGTGCTGCGTCCCGTTGACCCGGAGGCGATAGGCGGCAGCGCCCGTTCCAGCATCCTGCGCCAGCAGCGTGCGCTGAGCCGGGTGGAAACGATCGTGCTGCTGCGCCTGCGGCTCCTGCTGGACCGCCACGTCACGGCGCAGACGGACCCCACCATCACGCGCGAGGAAATTGCCGAGCTCGTGGCCCACTACCAGCCGGCCGGCCAGCAGGACGCCCTGCGCGACTCGGACGTCGTGAACCGGGCAATCACCAAACTCCTCGCCCGCCAGCTCCTGCTCACCACCGGCCTCGACGACGTCTACACCATCTCCAACGCCCTGCCGCTGGCCCTCCCCTTCGACAACATAGGCGACATCCCCGCCCAAATCGAAGCCCTCATAGCCGCCACAGCAGACCCGTCAGGAACAGAACCCCTAATAGAACTCGACGGCGACAGCAACGCCGAAGACTCCGACGATGCCGACGCCGATGTCGCCCAAAGTGACTTGCCTAGCGACGCGGCATCGGCTGCGGAGTCAATGGCAACCACTGAGGAGGCAGCCAAGTGAGTATTGCGAGCATGCTCCCGCTGGGCGACGTCGTCAATCCGGGCCAGATGCGCCTGGCCCTGGTGCAGGTGGTCAACTGGGGCACGTTCCACGGCGCCCACACCATGCACGTGGACCGCAACGGCACCCTGCTGACCGGCAACTCGGGCGTCGGCAAGTCGACGCTGTTCGACGCGATGCTGCGGGTGTTTGACGCCCGGCCGCGCTCCAACGAGGCCGCAGCCCAGCGCTCGGGCGCCGTGGAGGACAAGCGGACCACGTTCACGTACATGCGCGGCAAAGTGGGGGACAAGGCCGTCGGGGAAGGCTCGGCCAGTGCGTTCCAGCGTCCCGGTGCCACCTGGTCCGCCGTCGCCCTGACGTTCGACAACGCGGCCGGCACCAAGGTGACGGTGTCAGCGCTGTTTGACCTGCCCAAGAACGGCACGGAATCGAGCGTCGGCCGGTACTACCTGATCGACAACAGGCCGCTGGACCTCGCCGCCATCGAGGACATCGCGGAGAAGCGATTCACCCGGGCCGCGCTGGAGAACATCTTCCCGGACGCCCAGGTCTTTGACGTCCACAAGGCCTTCGCCGAACGGTTCCGCAGGCTCCTGGGCATCAACTCGGACCAAGCGCTGCCCCTGCTCCGCGTCATCCAGGCCGGCAAGGGCCTCGGCGGCAGCGTGAACACGTTCTTCCGCGACCAGGTGCTGGACGCCCCCGCCACCCTGGCCGCGGCGGACGACGTCGTCGAGGAATTCAGCAACCTTATGTCCATCCGGCAACGCCTGGAGGACGTCCGGCAGCAGCGCGACCAGCTGGCCCCCGTCCCGGGGCTGAACCGGGAGTACGCCCAGTCGCTTCTGGACGCGAACCGGCTCCGCGAGCTCGCGGGCGAGGAGTTCGAGGCCTACCGGCAGCAGCTTGCGGTCACCGTGCACGAGAAAACGCTGGCCCGCTTCAAAGCGCTCGGCCAAGCGAAGGCCAAGGAGCTCGCAGCGGAACGCGGCGTGCGGGACGGGCTGGCCAAGGACGTCCGGCAGCTCGAAGCGGACTACAACAACCAGGGTGGCAACGCCATCTCCTCGATCGAGCAGTCCCTCGAAAACGCCCGGGTGGGGCTGAAGCTCCGCCAGCAGGTGGAGCAAGCAGCCCGGCAGGCGCTGGCGGATGCCGGCCTGGACCTGGAGTGGACGACTGAAGGCTGGGAGCAGGCCTACGAACAGGCGGCCACCCGCTCGGCTGAGCTGAAGGACGACTCCGCTGCCCTGCAGGAGCTCCGCTTCGAGGCGTTCGATGCCCACGCCACGAAGAAGCGTGAGCTTGCCGCCGCCGAGCAGGAGCTGGTGTCGCTGAAAACGCGCAAGTCCCTGCTGCCGCCGTCGAGCATTGAAAACCGGGCCGCGATTGCGGCCGCCACCGGCGTCCCCGAGGAGCAGATGCCGTTCGGCGGCGAGCTGATTGACCTGGCCGAAGGCCAGGAGCAGTGGCGACCCGCCGCGGAACGTGCCCTGCGGAACCTGGCCACCACGCTGCTGGTCCCGGGCGAGCACTTCGCTGCCGTCACCCGCTACCTGAACGGGCACACCGTCCGCGGCGCGTTGCGCGCGGTGGACGTGTCCAAGCCGCTCGCCGGAGCGGCGCTCGCGGTGGAGGACGTGGCCGACGGCGACCTGCTGACCAAGCTGGACATCCTCACCACCGGGACAAAGGGCGGCTCCGCCCCACAGGCAGGCGTGTGGATCCGTGAGCGGATCGCCCTCGACTTCGCCTACCCGTGTGTCGAGAACCCCGACGAACTGGCGGCCCTGGACAAGGGCCTGAGCCTCGGCGGCGTGGTCAAACGCAACCGGCATACCGTGGAAAAGGACGACCGGTTCACCAGCCGGCAGGATTACGTCCTCGGGTTCGACAACGCCTCCAAGCTGGAGCTCGTGGCCGGGCAGGCTGAAGACCTGCGGCAGGAAGTGGCCAAGGCGGCGCAGCTGGCCCAAAGCCGCGAGGAATCACACCAGGGCATGTCGCGGCAGCTGGAGGCCCTGCGCCGGGTTGCCGAGGACCACCGCCCGTGGGAACAGGTATCGGCAGCGGTCGCTGCAGACGAGCTCGGCCGGATTGAACAGCGGCTCAAGGACGCCTTCGCCGCCCAGGCTGACCTCGAACCGCTGCGCGCCAAAATCGAGGCGGCGCGGCAGAAGCACCAGTCCAGCACCGAGGCCGCAGCGGTGCTGCAGAGCGAGTACAAGGCACTGGACCAGCAACTTACCGCCTCCGATTCGCTGCTGGAAGCCGCACGCACGCGCCTGAACCAGGCCCCGCCGTCGGACTCCACCACCGCGGCCCTGGCACCGTACTTCGCCGAATTCGGCGACGTCACGGAAATGCACGAGCTGGATAACCTGGCCGGCCGGGTGCGGACCGAGCTGCTCGGTGACCTGCACGGTGCAGAGTCCCGCGCCCAGGCCACGTCGGAGCGGCTCACGCGGATTTTCGAAGGCTTCGTCCGCGACTGGGGCACCGCCATTTCGGCCGATCACGGCACATCCATAGGCGCCGTCGGCGAGTTCGAGGCCCGGTACCACGCCATCATCAATGACGGGCTGCCCGCCCAGGAGGCCGAATTCCGGCAGTTCTTCAACCAGCGCACGCACGAGTCGTTCAGCACCCTGCTCCACCTGCTGGATGAGGAACGCCGTTCCATCACCAGCAGGATCCTGCCGCTGAACGGGATCCTGTCCGAGGTGAATTTCCACGAGGGCAGCTACCTGGAACTCGATATCAAGCAGACCCTCCCGGCCACGGCCAAGCAGTTCAAGGACGCCATCCAGAACGCGCTGAAGACCCGGCACGCCCGGCACGGCAGGGCGGAAACCGCCCACCCGGGACAGAACGACGACGCCGAACTCACCGCCCGCTATAAGTCCCTGGAGACGCTGGTGAAGCGGCTGGGGTCGCAGACCCCTGAGGACCGCCGCTGGCGGGCCGAGGTGCTGGACGTGCGCGGCCACCTGTTCATCCAGTGCAAGGAGCACCGCGAGGTGGTTGGGCCCCGTGGCGGCAAACGGACCGACGTGTTCATGCACGCGGACACCGGCTCCATGTCCGGCGGTGAACGCCAGCGGTTCACCGCGTTCATCATGGCCGCGGCGCTGAGCTACCAGCTGGGCATCGCCGAGCAGGGCTTCACCACGTACGGCACGGTGATGATGGACGAGGCGTTCGTGCTGGCCTCCGAGGAATTCGCGGGCGCAGGCATCAAGGCGCTGCACGAGTTTGGCTTCCAGCTGCTCCTGGCGGCACCGGAGAACGTCATCGACCTGTCCCGGCACCTGGGCTCAGTCACCGAGATCCTGCGGGACCGGCGGACCAACCGCTCCGGCGTGCTCACTGCTCCCGTTATCACCCCGAAACCGGGTACGGAAGGGCAGTGGCGGTCCGAGGCCAATCCCGTCGATATCGTGTTGCGCTAGTCCGTAACGCTTTGGCGGGTTTTATAACAAATCGATGGATTTATTGAAGCGCCCCTAGTGGCGGCCTGTTTTGGCGTGCCACTGTGGTGACTCCACCAGTCTTCGCCAAACGCTCCACAGGGTCATGGACACTCCCATGCGGCGGGCAGAGCAGCCCCTGCGAGCCTGACGGCGTCATCATGAAAGGCACCCTCATGCGTCCTGCGTTCCGCGCCCCCTTCGTCTCTGCCCTTGCTGCCGCCGCCGCCCTCTCCCTGGCGGGCTGCGGGGCCGTGGTTTCGGCAGTTCCGTCGTCGACTTCCCCGGCCGCTTCCGCCACGGCATCGGCTTCACCGAGCCCTTCAGCCTCCGCCTCCGCTCCGGCTCCGGTCGAACTGAAGACCTACACGTTCCCGAACGGGCATGTGTCCTTCAAATACCCGGCAGGCTGGAAGGTTGAACTCTTCACCGGCTCCGGGTCGCCGTCGGAGTCAGCTACCGCGACGGTCATCGACGCCGGCGGCACCGAACAGGCCACCGTGTACTCCGGACCGGTCGCCGACGGCGTCTCGCACCCGGTCACCCGCACCGTCTTCGAGTCCGCGCCGGTTTCGGGACTCGCGGCCCAGCCTGCGCCGGCAGCCCACTACGCGTTCTATGTGGACCGGATGGACACCAATGCGACCTACCGCATGCACCTGGCGGCAGGAGCTCCCAAGCCGGGGCAGGGGTCCGCGCTCGACGGCATCATCCGCGCCGGGAACGGTGTCATCCTGGCCGACGTGAAGTTCATCGAGAAGCCCTTCGCCAACGACGCCGCGGCCAAGTCCTGGCTGGCAGGCACCGAGGGGCAGGCCCTCAAGGCGCTGCTGCTGAGCATCTCGTACAGCTGAGGCGTTTCCCGCTGGTTGAGCGATCTGGTTGAGCTTGTCGAAGCCTTCGATCGACGGCCCGACCCTTCCTCAGGTTTGGTCGGGTTTGGCCTGACGCTTCCTCAGTTTTGGTCGGGTTTGGCCTGACGCTTCCTCAGTTCCTGCAGCGAATCCACCCAACGCTCCCGCACATGTGTATGCGGGAGCGTCGGTGTCTGGGCGACGGGATGTGCGGGAGCGTTGGCGTGTGGGCGACGGAATGTGAGGAGGCGTCGTGAGTCAGGAATGGGCGGCCGTGCAGGCGTCGATCTGGGCCTGGACGATCCCGCCGTAGTAGGCCACCAGCTCGTCAAAATCCCAGCCGTCAAAGAGCCCGAGGGTCCTCACGGTTTCGCCGAAGCCGGTCATCAGAGCGGTGACCGTCGACGCATAGCGGCGGTCCGGCGTCGCATCCCCGATCAGCTTTGCGATGCTCCCGAGGTAGCGTTCGCGTAGCTCGTTCCGCGCTGCCTCGGGGTCCGGGGCATCGTGAACATTGATCGGAATGATGGCCCAGGGCTCCTGCATGCCGCGTTCCCGGCGCATCAGCACGCGGAAGACGAGGGCGCCGCCAAGCTCGGACGCAGGGACGGTCAGTTCGGTGAGCAGCGACTCGTCCGGCTGCACCGCGGCGAACAGCTTGGCTTTGGAGATGAACAGTTTCATCACCAGGGCCGCGGAAACCCCGGCCTCCGCGGCGATGTCCCGGACCGTCACAGCGCGGTAACCGCGTTCGCCGAACAGCCGGCCTGCCGCGGTGAGGATGGACTCCTGGCTGGGGCTGCTCATGCCCGCACCGGCTCCCCGCCGGTCCGGCCTGCGCCGCTCCGTTCTGCGCCTGTCCCACCCGCGGGTTCGGCTGAAAGGTCCACGGTCATGGACCGGTTGTCGACGGCGAGCTTCCGCGCCACGGCTTGATGAGTCACGGGATGAAGCATAGCCACTATGTAGCGTCCGGCGGCGGGCAGCGGAAGTGTGTACACGCCGTCGTCGTCCGTCCTGGCCGTGTCCACATGCTCGCCGGTGGCATGCAGCAGCGTCACCACGGCGCCGGCCACGGGCTCGCCGCCGACGGCCGCCCGGCCGCTGACTTCCAGCCGCTCCTGCAGGAGGAAGTTCTGCTTCAGCGTGCGGCCGTCGAAGTCGAAGACCTCAGCCATCGGCGCCCAGCCCGCAGCGTTGGCCACCACGAGGTACTTCCCGGCACCCGGCAGTGCCACCGAATAGTTGCCCTCGGTGTCCACGCGGCTCCAGTCCACCGGCTCGCCCTCCGTTTGGAGGACGGTGACGACGGCGGGAGTTAGCGGGCGGTGGTCGGGTGCCAGGACGCGCCCTTGCACCACCAGCTCTGCTGCGGCCGGCGCGGACGGGCGGTGGGTGGTGGCGCGCGGAATGAAGATGGTGGCGAGGACGGAGGCGGCGGACGCCAGCGCGGCCATCCAGAACACATCCCGGAACGCGTCGAACGAGGGCAGCCGGGCGGCGCCGAGCGGGATGGTGACCGAGGTCAGCACGGCGGCGACGGCGGCGCTGGAGGTCGATGTGCCGATGGAGCGGACCAGGCTGTTGAGGCCGTTCGCGGAGGCGGTCTCCGTGATCGGGACGGCACCCATGATCAGCGTTGGCATGGCGGCGTAGGCGATGGCCGTGCCGACGCTCACCACGGTGGAGCCGATGATCACCGAGGTGATGGAGTCGTAGAAGAACACCCGTCCCACGTAACCGACGATCATCACGCCGGCGCCCGTCATCAGGGCGGACCTGCCGCCGAAGCGCCGGATGATGCTGCCGGACACGGGGGCGAACACCACCATGGCGAGTCCGGAGGGCACCATGCAGAGGCCGGCCGTGATGACGCTCAGTTCAAAGCCGTAGCCGGTGGCGCCGGGGAGTTGGAGCTGCTGGGTGGTGAGGAGCATGTTGGCGAACATCGCGAAACCGATCAGCAGCGACGCGAGATTGGTCATCAGGACAGGCCGCCGGGCGGTGGTGCGAAGGTCCACCATGGGCTGGCCCACCCTGAGCTCGTAGGGAATCCAGACGGCCAGCAGCAGCGCCGCCGCGAGGAACAGCACGAGCACGGGCTCCGAACCCCAGCCCCAGGCGCCGCCCTTGGAAATGGCCAGCAGCAGCGAGCCCAGTGCGGCGGAGAGCACCAGCGCGCCCGCGTAGTCGAACCGCCCGGGAGTGCGCACCTTGGATTCCGGAACCACAAACACGACGGCGAGGAGCAGCAGCGTTCCGGCGGCCGCGGAAACCCAGAAGATCGACGTCCAGCCGAGGCTTTCATAGAGGAGGCCGGCGAGCGGGAGGCCCATGGCGCTGCCGATGCCCAGGGTGGCGCTCATGAGTGCCACTGCGGAGCCCATCTTTTCCTTGGGCAGTTCATCGCGCATGATGCTGATGCCTACCGGGATCAGCGACGCAGAAAACCCCTGGAGCGCCCGCCCGATGATCAGCCACAGGAATGTCCCGCCCACGGCGGCCATGACCGAGCCGGCCACCATG
Source organism: Arthrobacter sp. NPDC056691 (assembly GCF_042791415.1). Lineage (NCBI taxonomy): Bacteria > Bacillati > Actinomycetota > Actinomycetes > Micrococcales > Micrococcaceae > Arthrobacter > Arthrobacter sp. NPDC056691. Next base: position 13,227 of record NZ_JBHTXX010000026.1, on the reverse strand, counting down.
ATCGCCAGGCAGATGACCATCATCTTCCGCTTGCCGTACATGTCGGCGCTGCGTGACACGATCGGCGTGGCGACGGCGCTGGCGAGGAGCGTGGCGGTCACCAGCCAGGATGCGTCGTCGGCCGTGACCGAGAGGATCCGCGGAAAATCGGGCAGCAGTGGCACCACGAGGGTCTGCATCAGTGCCACGAGCGTGCCGCTGAGCGCCAGGACCGTGGTGATGGCGGACGGGCTGCGGGTCGGTTTCGGGGCAGGGGGTGCTGTCATGTGCGGCCTTTGTGGGGGAGGGGGTGCCCGGAATAAGGGTGAACGGGCGTTTACTCCTTCGAGTGAACCATTGTTCACCCTAGGCTGGCAAGGTGCGGGGGCGTTAGTCTGGCCACTCGGGGCAATTACGTGACGCAAACCTTTCGTAATCTGCGGAAGGATAGGCTAGCCTTACTTAGGTTCGCTTCATTCACCTAAGGAGTTCCGTGACTTCCCCCCTCTTCCCCGGCCGGCAGGCCGTCTCCGGCGGTGCTGCCGCCGGCACCACGCGCCGCTCCCTGCTCAGGACCGCCGGCAAGGCCACCGCCGTCCTCGCCGCCGCGGCACTTTCCCTGACCGCGTGCTCCACGGGGCCGGCCTCCACCGCTTCGGAGGCCAGCGCCGCATCGTCCGCCAGCGCACAGTTTCCGGTGACCCTCAAGCACGTCTTTGGTGAAACCACCATCAAAGAGCAGCCCAAGCGCGTCGTCACCGTCTCCTGGGTCAATGACGACGTTGCCATCGCTCTGGGTGTGGTGCCGGTGGGCGTTCCCAAGAACGAGTGGGGCGGCAATGCCCAGGGCTCCACGCCGTGGAAGGACGCTGCGCTGGAGAAGCTCGGCGCGGGCTTCGGTTCGGACAAGGCGCCGGCCCAGTTCTCCGAGGCTGACGGCATCAACTTCACTGAAATTGCCAAGCTCAACCCCGACGTCATCCTGGGCGCCTACTCCGGCCTGACGGAAGAGGACTACAAGAAGCTCAGCGAAATCGCCCCCGTCGTGGCTCAGCCTGAGCTCGCGTACGGCACTCCGTGGCAGGAAGCCACCACCCTGATCGGCAAGGCTCTCGGCAAGACCACCGAAGCGGAGAAGCTCGTTACCGACACCGAGGCCACCATCAAGGCCGAGGCCGCCAAGTACCCACAGATCACGGACAAGACCTTCATCTACGGCAACCTGGAACCGGCCAAGGGTGACGGCGTGAACGTCTACCTCGCCGCCGACAACCGCCCGCGCTTCCTGACCGACATCGGCATGAAGCCGGCCGCCATTGTGGAGGAGAAGTCCAAGGGCTCGAGGGAGTTCTTCACCGGGTGGTCCGCCGAGAAGGCCAACGAGCTAGAGTCCGACGTCTTCGTGACCTGGGTTCCGGATGCCAAGACCAAGGACCAGATCGTCAAGGATCCTCTGCTGAGCCAGATCCCGGCCGTCAAGAAGGGCGCCCTGGTTGCCGGCTCGGACAACACCCTGACACTGGCGATCTCCGCGTCGTCCCCGCTGAGCCTGCCTTGGGCCCTGGACAAGTTCCTGCCGCAGCTCGCAGCCGGCGCTGACGCGGTCAAGTAAGCCCAGTCAAGTAAGCAACCCTGATGACACCGAGCACGACGCCGGCCCCCGCCATCCAGCGCGAACTGGCAGCTAACGACGCCAAAATGCTCGTGAAGGGGCGTTACCTGCCAGTTCGCGCCCGGCCCGCGCGCAAAGCCCCCGGGCCGCGTGCCGCCTGGCTGCTGGCGTCCGCCGTCGTGCTCGCTGTTGGCTGTTGCGCCTCGCTGGCCGTCGGCGCCCGGGGCCTGTCCCTCGAAACCGTGTGGCAGGCCCTGACCCAGTTCGATCCCGCGAACGGCGACCACGCGGTGGTGAACGCCCGGGTCCCGCGGACCGTGCTGGGCCTGCTCGCGGGCGCCGCCCTGGGCCTGGCGGGGGCCGCCATGCAGGGCGTGGCGCGCAACCCGCTGGCAGACCCGGGCATCATCGGCGTCAACGCCGGCGCCGCCCTGGCCGTGGTCACCGGAATCTACGTTTTCGGCGTCTCCTCGCTGACCGGCTACATCTGGTTCGCGTTCATCGGCGCGGCGGCTGCCGCCGTCGTCGTCTACCTCATCGCCTCCATGGGCCGGGACGGCGCGACGCCGGTCAAGCTCGCGTTGGCGGGCGCCGTCCTAAGCGCGGGGCTGTTCTCCCTGATGAACGTCATCCTGGTCTCCAGCCAGGACACCCTGGACCGCTTCCGCTTCTGGCAGGTGGGCGGCATTGCGGGGCGGGACTGGTCCGTGGTGCTGCCCGGCCTGCCGTTCCTCATCCTGGGGGCGCTGATCGTGCTTTTGACCGGAAGGGTCCTTAACAGCCTGGCGCTCGGCGACGACGTGGCCCGCGGCCTGGGCCAGAACGTCGGCCTGGCGCGGGCGGTCACCGCGCTGGGCATCGTCCTGCTGTGCGGGTCGGCGACGGCGCTGGCCGGCCCCATCGGCTTCGTGGGCCTCGTTGTCCCGCACGCTGTCCGCTCCCTGACCGGCCCCGACTACCGCTGGATCCTGCCGTTCTCCGCCGTGCTCGCCCCCGCGCTGCTGCTGGCGTCCGACGTCGCGGGCCGTGTCGTCCTGCTGCCCGGCGAGGTCCCGGCCGGCATCATGACCGCGCTGATCGGTGCGCCGGTGTTCGTCTGGCTGGTCCGCCGCGGCAAGGGGGCCGGCCTGTGACTACCGCGTCCCAGGCCCGGGAATCCGCCACCGAGATGGCACTTGGCGGCAGTGCTGCGCGCAAACATCGCCGTTATCTGCCATCTCGCGGACGCCTGCTGAACCGGACAACGGTACTGGCCGCCGCCGTCGTGCTTCTCCTGGCCGCCAGCATCCTGCTGGGCAGCTACACCGTCACCATCCCGGACTTCTTCAAAATCCTCACCGTCCACTTCACCGGCGGCGAGAAGATCCCCGGCGCCAGCTTCATCGTGATGGAGGCCAAGCTGCCGCGGGCTGTCATTGGCACGCTGATCGGACTGGCCTTCGGGCTCTCGGGCGCGCTGTTCCAGACCATGCTCCGGAACCCGCTCGCCAGCCCGGACGTCATCGGCATCAGCTCCGGCGCCAGCGCGGCCGCGGTCCTGGCCATTGTGGTGTTCGGGGCCTCCGGCGCCGCGGTGTCCGGCGCTGCCCTCGGCGGTGCGATGGCCGTGGCGGCGCTGATCTACGGCATCTCCCGCAGCGGATCCCTGGGCGGGGGCGGCAGCCGCGGGCACGCTGCCGGCAGCCGCCTCATCCTTGCCGGCGTCGGCATCGCCGCTGCGCTGCACGCCGTGGTCAGCTTCCTCATGACCCGGGCCGACATCCGCACCGCCGCCGAGGCGCTGATCTGGATCAACGGCTCACTCAACTCCGCCAGCTGGGACCGTGCCGGCGTCCTGGCCCTGGCGCTGACGGTCCTGGTTCCGGCCGCCGCCCTGCTGGCCGGGCCGCTGCGCATCCTCGAGCTGGGGGACGACGCCGCTGCGGGACTCGGCATCCGGGTGGGTGCCACCCGGCTGGGTCTGGTACTCACCGCCGTCGCGCTGGCCGCAGTGGCGACGTCGGCTGCCGGACCCGTGGCGTTCGTCGCTTTCCTGGCCGGCCCCATCGCGCGCCGTTTTACCGGCCGATCCAGCCTCCCGGCGTCGGCCCTGGTGGGCGCCCTGACCGTCCTGGCTGCGGATTACTTCGCGGCCAATATCGCCCCGCTGCTGCTGGACGGCACCGTCCTGCCGGTCGGCGTCGTCACGGGCGCCCTCGGTGCCCCCTTCCTGCTGTGGCTCCTGGTCACGTCCAACCGAAAGGATGCCTGATGGCTGTTCTGCAAGCCCGGGACCTCACGCTGCAGTACGATCAGCGCCGGGTCGTGGAAAACCTCACAGCGGAGATCCCCGAGGGCAGGGTGACCATGATCGTGGGTGCCAATGCCTGCGGAAAATCCACGCTCCTGCGTGGCCTGTCCCGGCTCCTCAAGCCTGCCGGCGGCAGCGTCACCCTCGACGGCAAGGACATCCACTCCCGCCCGGCGCGCGAGCTGGCCCGCACCCTCGGCCTGCTGCCGCAGCACCCGGCAGCGCCGGACGGCATCACCGTCCATGACCTGGTGGGCCGCGGGCGCTATCCGCACCAGGGTTTCTTCCGCAGCTGGTCGGAGAAGGACGACGCCGCCGTGCAGCGTGCGCTGGAAGCCACCGAAACGCTGGAGCTCGCCGGGCGGAACGTCGACGAACTGTCCGGCGGTCAGCGCCAGCGGGTGTGGATCGCCATGGCGCTCGCCCAGGAAACGGAGGTGCTGCTGCTCGACGAGCCCACCACCTACCTGGACCTGGCGCACCAGGTTGAGGTGCTGGACCTGGTCACGGACCTCAACCGGCAGCGCGGCACCACGGTGGCGATCGTGCTGCACGACCTCAACCTTGCCGCGCGGTACGCAGATCACGTCATCGCGCTTAAGGCCGGTCAGATCTTGGCCGTGGGCCCGTCGTCCAGCGTGATTACCGAGGAGCTGGTCCGGAATGTCTTCGGGCTGGAATGCCGGGTGGTGCCGGACCCGGTGTCCGGCACGCCGCTGATCATTCCCCTCGGCAGGCACCACGCCGACCCAAAAGTTCCGACCACGACCCTGGAGATGGCTTCATGAGCGCAGTACAGAACAGTTCCGCCCGCACCTCCACCACGGACCGTCCAGGCTTTGCCACCGAGCCGATGACCCTGGCGTTTGATGTCACCGTCTCGGCCGTGCAGGAGCTCAACCCGAACTTCCGGCGCGTGACGTTCGGCGGCTACTCGCTGCGCGACTTCGGCGTCCACGGCGACAGCCTGGACCTGCGCATCAAGCTCATGATCCCGTCGCTGGCACCGGACGGCAGCCGGCTTCCGTTGCCAAAGTTCCGGATGGAGGAGAGCGGCTGGTACCAAGAGTGGCTGGCCATGGATCCGGCCACCCGCGGCTCCATGCGCACCTACACCGTCCGGCAGGCCCGGCTGGACGCCGTGTATCCGGAGATCGACGTCGACTTCGTGATGCATTTCGACGCCGACGGGAACGGCGGCCCTGCGGCGAACTGGGCGCTGACGGCCACGCCGGGCGACGCCCTCACCCTGATCGGGCCGAACAACCGCGCGGCGCATTGCGTCACAGCGGAAACGTACTCGGGCATCGAATGGCGGCCGGGCCTGGCCGGGCGTGTGCTCCTGGCCGGTGACGAGACGGCGGTCCCCGCGATCAGCGCCATCCTCGAAAGCCTGCCCGGATACATGACCGGGCATGCTTTCCTGGAAGTTCCCGAGGCGGGCGACTTCCTGGACCTGGAGACGGCGGCCGACGTCGAAATCACCTGGCTGGCGCGCGGCGCCTCGATCGGCAGGTCCCGGCCGCACGGCGAGCTCCTGCAGGAGGCTGTCCGGGCCGCCGTCCCCGTGCCCGGCTGGGTGGGCATCAAGTCCGCCGAAGCCGCCGGACCGGAGCCCGACGACGTGAACGTGGACCAGGAGATCCTCTGGGAAACCCCGGCCCGCCTCGACGCAGCCGCCGTCAGCACCACGAAGAACCCGGACAAGCCCGCGGGTGCCCTGCCCTTCTACGCGTGGATCGCCGGGGAGGCCGGGGTCATCAAGGGGATGCGCCGCTACCTGGTCCGCGACGTCGGGATCGACCGGAAGCAGGTGGCGTTCATGGGGTACTGGCGGCAGGGGAAAGCCGAGCTCTGACCCTGTGCGCTCCGGGGGCACAGACGCTCCCTCAGTTCCTGTCGCCTCAACCCCGACCCTTCCTCAGGTTTCGTCGCATGAACCACGACGCTTCCGCACCTTCAAGGCTTGGGTGAAGGCCCGCCGTCGTTCATCTCCGGTTTCCTTGGGTGTTGCTCCGCACGTGTACCTTGTCCGGGTGGGTGTCTCTCCATTGCTTCCCGACCGGGGCAGACGGCGGGTGTTCGTTGCCCTCGGGGATTCGTTTACCGAGGGCGTCGGTGACCGGAGTTCCCGGATGCCGAACGGAGTGCGCGGCTGGGCGGACCGCGTTGCGGAGAAGCTGGCCAAGGCAGAACCCGGCTGGCACTACGCCAACCTTGCGATCAGGAGCAAGCGGCTGCGCCACATCGTGGATGAACAGCTGGAACCGGCGCTCGCCATGAAACCCACGCTCGTTACCCTCTACGCCGGCGGCAACGACATCCTGGACTTTGGCACCGACATGGACCAACTCCTGGCCCAATACGAGGAGTTGGTGGCCCGGCTGGCGGCCACCGGCGCCACTCTGGTCCTGTTCACCGGGTTCGACGTCAAGGTGTCAGCGGTGCTGGAACCGCTGAAGAAGCGGAATACCCTGTACAACCTGCGGGTCCGTGAGATCGCGGCCAAGTACGGGGCTGTACTGGTGGACTACTGGTGTTTCGAGGCCTTCCATGACCGCAGGATGTGGGACACCGACCGGCTGCACATGTCCAAGGCCGGCCACAAGTACCTCGCCGCCCAAGTTCTGGACCATCTGGGCGTGCCGCACAAGATCAGCCTCAAGGAGTGGGAGCCGCTGGCCAGGGTGACGCTCCGCGACTGGGAACGGCGGCAGCGGCGCTGGGTGAATGACTGGGTGCTGCCGCTCTTTGGCCGGAAGCTTCGGGGCGTCACGCTGGGCGACAACCTTTGCCCGCGGTGGCCGCAACCGGTGAAGGTCCCGCGCAAGGGCGGCCTGAAAAAGCTGATGGAGCCGCCGGCCGATTAGCCCCGCGATTAGTCGAGCAGGTTTTCGAACCCCGGGGCAGCGCGGTTCGCGGCGAATTCCATGACATCGAGGTCGGCAACGCCGTGCACGTTGAACGGGTCCTTGGCCAGTGACTCGTCGAGCGTCGGACGGTCGGTCCTGGAGAGCAGCACGCCGCCCGTGCGCGGAACCTTGCGGCCGGCGGCGATGAAGACGCCCTGGTCAAAGGCGTCCTTCAGCCAGTCCACGTGGGCATCCAGGTGCTGGTCCACGATCTCCTGGGCAACTTTGTAGGTCAGGGAAACTACGTACATGAACGCCAGCCTACCGCCAGGGCCCGGCTCCCTGCGGCTCGCCGCCGCCGGAAGCGGCCTTGAACCGTCAAGCGTCAGTTCTCCTAGGATGGAGTAATGACCGAACCGCGCTGGCTGACCGCCAATGAACGCCGGGCATGGCTTGCCCTGCTGAGCATCAACACCATGCTGCCCGCGTCGCTCGATACCCAACTGCATGCCGCGGGCAAGGTGTCGCTGTTCGACTACAACGTGCTGGCGATGCTCTCCGAGGCCGAAGGGCGCTTCCTGCCCATGAGCGAGCTGGCGGCCAGGACCAGCGCCTCCCTCTCCCGGCTGTCCCATGTGGTCACGAAGCTCCAGAACCGTGGCTGGGTGGAACGCCGGCCGCATCCCGGCGACGCCCGCGTCACCACCGCGCACCTCACCGAAGAGGGCATGTCCACCATCGTGGAACTGGCCCCTGGCCACGTGGAATCCGTGCGCTCGCTGTTCCTTGACGCCCTGACTGAGCGTGACGTGGCGGACCTCGCCCGCATCGGCGAAAAGATTGTGGCCCGCCTGGACAGCAATCACTGGATCCTCCGCGAGCAGCAGTAGCACCACCCGGCATCCGGATCCCCGGCGCGCCACGCACTGTGTCTTGGTTGCTCCCGGCAACGGGTGGCAGACTTGCTCCCATGGATTTCACGGCCCGCTACGTCGCCCTTGGAGATTCCTTCACGGAGGGCGTCGGCGACGACGACCCTATGCGGCCCAACGGGGTCCGCGGCTGGGCTGACAGGGTAGCGGAGCAGCTGGCCTCGGCTGACCCCGGCTTCGGCTACGCCAACCTCGCCATCCGCGGCCGCAAGCTGCGGCAGATCCTGGCCGAACAGGTTGATGCCGCCATTGCGCTCAGGCCAACCCTGGTGACTCTCTATGCCGGTGCCAACGACATTCTCCGGCCCAAGATCGACATCGACGACCTGCTCGCGGACTACGAAAAAGCTGTGGAAAAGCTCGCGGCCACTGGTGCCACCGTGGTGCTGTTCACGGGGTTCGACGCGCGGGGCTCGAAGGTCTTTGGCACCATGCGGGGGCGTACGGCCATCTACAACGAACTCGTGCGCGGCATCGCCGGGGACCACGGCGCCCTGCTGGTGGATTACTGGCGCTTCAACGAATACTACGACTGGGGCATGTGGGCGAAGGACCGGATGCACATGTCCGCCGCCGGCCACGCCAACATGGCCAGGCGTGTCCTGACGGTTCTCGAACACGAGCACTCCATCGAAGTTCCGCCAATGACCCCCGTTCCGGAGCTCAGCAAGGCGGAGGCGCTGCGGGCCAACGCCCGCTGGGTCCGGGAATTCGCCGCTCCGTGGGTGGTCCGGCGGGTCACCGGAAAGTCCTCCGGTGACAACCTCCAGCCGAGGTACGCCCAGCTCACCCGGCTCTAACCCTGCCGGAATCCGCTCGTCGCCAGCAGTTCGCCGTTTGCGCGGACGGCCAGCGCCTCGATGTCCCACATGGCGGTGGCGCGGTTGAGCATGGGAACCCCGCCGGCCACGATCGCGGTTGCCAGAACATCGGCCGTGACAACGTCCGCCGCGGCGACGGAGACCTGCCGGAATTCCACGGCCCCTGCCGTGACGCTCCAGATGTGGTCCCCGCGTTCAGCGGAACCGGAGGTGGCCAGCGCCAGCCTGGTCCCGCCGTCGGCCGTCTTTCCGCCCAGCGGGAAACCGGCCAGCAGGGTCCTCCGGTCGGCCGGATCAACGATCCCCGCCCGCCAGGGCGCATCGGTGCCGGGGCTGGGGGAGCCGCTGACCAGCACGTCCCCGCCGGCGTTCAGGCACCAGTTGCCCATGCCCAGCGCCTGCAGCGACGTGCCGGCTTCCCTGATGGCGTGCCCCTTCACGATGCCGGAGAGATCCAGCGCGCCGTCCGGACGTTCCGGCGTGAACGCAGCCTCGGTGAGGAGCCTCCACTCGGCTGCCTCCTCGTATTGCGCCCGCATTTCCGCCGACGCCTCCGGCAGCGGGAGTTCACCGCGCACCAGCCGGCTCGCCTCCGAATCGGGGCGGTAGAGGCTGAAGATGCTGTCCAGTTGCGTGAAAAGGCGTTCGACGACGGCGGTGGCCGCTTCCAGCTCATCAGCCGCAGCCTGGGGTGCTTTGTGCGCGTCCGTGGGGACGGTCAGGCTGATGACAGTCCCCATGCAGGTGAAGGTCCGGGCCCGGAGGCGGTGGGTGACCTCAGAGGTTTGCTGCATCGAGGGCTGCCTGGAGGGAGGTGAGATAGGCGTCGCTGGTCACGGTGGCGCCACCCACCGTCTGCACGTTGGCAGACTGTGCCTGGAGCACCTCGCTGCGAAGAATCGGGGCGGCGTAGTTGCTGATCTGTACGGACCGGCCCTCGGCGTCGGTCAGTTTCAGGGCGGTGACGTCCGTGATCTGCCCGGCCTTCACGGTGATCTGGACCTGCACGGTACCGAAGCGGGTCTGGACCACATCGCCGTCGTACGTGCCGCCGGCCTTGGCCGCCGCGCCTGCGGCGCCTGCGGCTCCGGCCGCGCCGGATGCGCCAGTCGTGCCGGATGCGCCAGGCGTGCCGGAACTGTCTGTCGTGCCGGACGACGCCGATGATCCCGACGAGCCGGTGCCGCTGCCGTCCGTGGTTCCCGTCCCCGACGCCTGATTTCCGGTTGCTGCGGCCGCAACCGCGCTGCGTGTGTCGGCCACATGGACACCTGACTGCCAACCGACCAGGAGGATGCCGGCCGAAGCCAGGGCGGCTGAAACTGCTGCTCTGATTCTCACCAGTCGAACCTCTCGTGATGGAGTTGATCTTCGTGGACGCCTGCGGCGCGGGCGGCGTCCAGGACGTTGCCTGCCCACCGTGAGGGCCCGCATACATAGACGTCGGCGTGGGAGATTTCCGGGACGTAGTCCGCCAGGGAATACCCCGAGCGGTGCTCGGCGGCCGGAAGCCAGCTGTCGGGCGAGCCGGGGTCCCGTCCGCCGGTCAGGTGGAAGAGGGTGGCGCCGCGCCGCCGGCACAGTTCGAGAATTTCCTCGCCCAGGTAGAGCTCCTGGCCGCTGTGCCCGCGGAGCAGGACCGTCGCCTGGCCCGGGGCGAAAGGGGTGGTCTCCAGGAGGGCCCGCAACGGCGTGATACCGATGCCGGCGCCGATCATGACCACGAGGTCCTTGCTGCGTGCTGCTGAGCTGAAGAGTCCGTAGGGTCCTTCGACGGCAACCTTCGTTCCGCGCCGCAGCCTGAGCAGCTGCGCCGAACCCCGGCCCAGATTACGCACCGTGATCCGCAGTCTCCCGTGCCCGTCCGGTCCGGTCCGCACCGGCTCCGCAGACAGGCTGAACGGATGCGGATGCCACCACAGGCCCGGGGCGAGGAAGCGCCAGATGAAGAACCGTCCGCCGGTGCCGGCCAGCGAACCGAGCTGCAGGCCGCTCATTTCGATGTTGACCACGCCGGGAGCCACAGGGGTGACCCGCTCAACCGTGAGCTGATGCCTGAAGGTGGCCCGTACGGGCTGGATGATCCGGTAGTACAGCAGGGCGGCCCCGGTGGCGATGCAGATGGCGAGCCAGTACCAGCGCTGCCAGGTGCCGACGGCGAAGAGCCCGCCCACGCTGAACTGGTGCGGCAGCGACGTGAGCACGGCAGCGTAAGTGAGCAGGTGCACTGCATACCAGAATTCGTAAGGGAAGCGCCGGCGGACCGCCACCAGGGACGTGACAACAACCGCGATGAAGAGCGCCAGGGAGATGAACGCGAGCCACATGTCGGGCACCAGCACCCAGAGCGCCACCGCTTCGCTGACCGGGTCGAGCCCTTCTGCCATGCCGTAGCCCACCGCGATGAGGAGACCGTGGGCCAACAGCAGGTATAGCGACGGTTTCCCGAGCTTCCGGTGAAACTCCAGGGCCCGGTCGTGCCCCACCGCGCTGTCGATCAGGGGGATTCTGGCGGCCAGCAGGAGCATGAGCAGCACGAGGTCCATGCCGGCAAGGCCGGCAATGATGCCCAGCGCCGTGATCATGCCGGCCGGCGAGGACGCCGCCGTCAGGCCGCCGTCGGCAAGCCAGAGCGCAAGCGAAGCTGCCAACGAGGACCAGGCCGCCACTGTCAGGGCGTCGGCGCGGAGAAGCCTGCGCCGGTGCTGGCCGGCGAAGCGGCCGGTCTCCCGAACCGGAGCAGGCCGGCGGTGCGGACGCGTCGGAGTGCCGGTCCCGGGGGAGGGCAAGAGCTGTGTGTTCATGGCTCAAGATTCCGCCCCGAGCCTTTGACTTTGCTGTGAGGAGCCTTCTTTCCGGATATGTCTTGGAGGAAGGCCGTCCCGACGGGGGTGGCCGGAGGGCCGTGCACGCTGAACGGCCGGGGCTGCTCTATAACACCAGTCCACGCCGGATTGGTCTTTAATTCGCGTGTCTCGTAGACTTGGTTGGCGCTAGGTGGCGCGGAGCGTGTGCAATTGCTCCGGTTTGCGGTGGCTGTTGGCAGTATTCACAGTCCCGGAGGCCGGTAGTTAGGGGCTCAAGTTGCGTGCATTCCTGTATTGGCCCAGTATCCCGGCACTTCGCAGTGGCTTCCATTGCCAGGTGTTCGCGGCTCGTCGTATCCCGCAGCAGTAAACCCGGTTCGCCGGTGTTGGAGCGTGCGGACACATGAGACTGGATCCGGACGCCGCCTGCCGCACGGTGAAGCAGAACTCTGCCAGCCGTTTCATTTCATTTTTTCAGAGGAGAGTCGTCATGGCAGCACACTGCCAGGTGACCGGAGCCGAGCCGGGCTTTGGACACAGCATTTCGCACTCGCACCGTCGCAACAAGCGCCGGTTCGACCCGAACATCCAGAAGAAGCGCTACTGGGTTCCGTCCCTGCGCCGTAATGTCACTTTGCAGGTCTCTGCAAAGGGCATCAAGACCATCGACGTACGCGGCATCGACGTTGTCGTCGCCGACATCCTGGCACGAGGAGTGAAGCTCTAGTGGCAAAGGACAAGGACGTACGTCCGATCATCAAGCTCAAGTCGACCGCGGGCACGGGTTACACCTACGTAACCCGTAAGAACCGTCGTAACGATCCGGACCGCCTGGTCCTGAAGAAGTACGACCCCAAGATCCGCCAGCACGTCGAATTCCGAGAGGAGCGCTAAACACATGGCTAAGAAGTCCAAGATTGCTCGCAACGAGCAGCGCAAGGTCATCGTTGAGCGTTACGCTGCAAAGCGCCTCGAGCTGAAGAAGACCCTGGTTGACCCGAACGCGACTGACGAAGCACGCGAAGCTGCACGCCTCGGCCTGCAGAAGCTGCCCCGCAACGCCTCCCCGATCCGTCTGCGTAACCGCGACATCATCGACGGCCGTCCGCGCGGTACCTTCCAGAAGTTCGGTATCTCCCGTGTTCGCTTCCGCGACATGGCTCACCGCGGTGAGCTCCCGGGCATCACCAAGTCTTCCTGGTAATTCAGCACCGCTGATTCCAGCTGCTTGAGGAGGGCCGGCAACCACTTGGTTGCCGGCCCTCCTTTGCGTTAACGAATCTGCTGGGTGGCGCTGGTTGACCGGGTGACGCACCGCACAGAACGGAATTACGACGGCGATGGCCGGCTTTTCTGCCCACCGCACCTAATTCGCCGCGGAATACCGCGGTTTCGGGCCGCTATCCGGCCGATTTGCGTGGGCCTTTGGGGGCGTGTAGAGTCTTTCGAGTCGCCGCCGCTGATGCGGAAAGATAGCGACCGACCCCCTTTCAAATGGCCTGGAAAATGGTGCGCTTAGCGGTGTGCTGTGGACGGGTGGGGGCCTGCCTGCTGGCTGGGAATCGTGGAAACGCTGATTTGCAAAGCTTTGCCGGGTCGGGTAAGTTTGAAAAGTTGCTCCGGAGCGATCCTGAATGTTTGGTTTGGGTGGTGCCGGGTGTGTCTGTTGTTTGAGAACTCAATAGTGTGCCAAGTTTATTGATACCGATTTTTTATGAATTGGTTGGATTGGCCGGGCTGTCCACGTTCGTGGGTGGTCTGGTTTTTACAGCTGGTTTCAAATTTTGTGCAGCCGGGTTTCCGCGTTATTTCCGTGGTGCCTGGTTGTGTCTGTTTGTTTTCAACGGAGAGTTTGATCCTGGCTCAGGATGAACGCTGGCGGCGTGCTTAACACATGCAAGTCGAACGATGATCCGGTGCTTGCACCGGGGATT
>NZ_JBHTXX010000025.1:0-93004 GCF_042791415.1 Arthrobacter sp. NPDC056691 | reverse complement strand
CAAAGCCCGCGGTCCGGAACTGCCCGGCGATAATGGACGAATCAGAAGGGCCAGCACCCCAGCCCCGGCCACAACCCCTCAGACATATCGTCTAGGCCGGGCCGGCCCCCGAGCAGTATCTCTCCACGGCGGCCTCCCGCAGCGATTCGGCCCACAGGGTGAGGCGCTGCGCGGCGCGGACATAGTGGAACAGTTCCATGGGCGTCAGAGCTTCGACGTCCGTTTCAGACAGCCGGCGGGCAAGCTCGGCTCCCGGCGCCTGGTCGGAAAGTGCAACGCCTTCCCGGCCCCACTGGACATCCTCGGCAGGCTCCCCCGCCACGAGTTGCCGGAAAAGGAAGTCCACCACACCCGGGCTCATCGCCTTCAGCGGATCACCCTTGAGCGGGTCAGCCCTGGCCGGGTCAGCCCTGGGCAGGTCAGCCTTGGCCGCTTCAGCCCTGGACACTTCAGCCCGGGGCGCTCGGGCCGTGAGGGGGTCAGTCCTGAGCTGGGGCCCGCCAGGCCTCCGCCCTTCCAGCCCGTGACCTGCCGAACGCCCCGATGACTTCTTCATGCCCGAAATACTATTCGAACATATATTCGAATACAAGGCCTGGTCTGGACTCATTCTGGATGCGGGGTGCGACAAAGCGCTGGCCCAGGGCCGCCCGCCGGGTTTTTGTCCTGTCCCGCCGCATGCGCGGGTGCGTCACTGGGAGGTACGACGGCGACCCGCCGCCTTCCGCCGCCAGCCGGAGGTGCCCCGATGCGCAAGATCATCCTGATGATGTCGGTGTCCCTGGATGGATTCTTCGAGGGGCCCGGCCGGGACATCAGCTGGCATCTGGTGAACGACGAACTCCTCGGCCACCTCAACGACCGGTTCCGCACTATGAGTGCCTTCATGTCCGGACGCATCACCCACGAGCTGATGGCCGGTTCCTGGCCTACAGCGGACCAGGATCCCGAACTCCCGGCGCCCATGGTCGAGTTCGCCGGGATCTGGCGCGGCATGCCCAAGTTTGTGTTTTCGCGGACCCTCACCGGGGCCGGCTGGAACACGACCGTGATTCACGACGTCGTGCCTGAACAAATCACGGAACTGAAGGCCCAGCCCGGCGGCGGCTAGGGGCCCGGCGCCAGGGGTTCACGAAAATCAGTGCGCCATGGCTGATGTGAGACGATCACACCATGACCTCGCGGAGCACGGCTGCATCTTCCAAGACAGCGAAGGGGCCAGCCACAGGCGTCCGACTGGCCGGCATTGACGCTGCCCGCGGCCTGGCCCTCCTTGGCATGATGGCCACCCACCTGCTCCCGACCTTCGAGCCCAACGCCGCGCTGACCCCGACCTGGGTGGGCCTGACATTCTCCGGCCGCGCCGCTGCCCTGTTTGCCGTGCTCGCGGGAATCGGCCTGGCCCTGTCCACCGGTAAGCAACAGCCCCTCGACGGACCCGGACTGACGGCGGCACGGCGCGGCATCGCGATGCGCGCCCTGGTGATCGCCGTCGTCGGGCTCGCGCTCGGCGGACTTGACGTCAACATAGCCGTGATCCTGGTGCATTACGCCGTGCTGTTCCTGTGCATCCTGCCGTTCATCGGGCTGCACCTGTCGGCCCTGTGCGCCTGGGCCGCGGGCTGGATCCTGCTTTCCCCGCTGATTGCGTTCCTCCTTCGGCCCTGGCTCATGGCCGCGGATCCGCCGCTGCAGCTCAACCACAACCCGGGGTGGGAAGACATCACCGCCCCGGGCCAACTGCTGGGCGACCTGTTCCTGACGGGGTACTACCCGGTCTTCCAGTGGATTTCTTATCTGCTGGTGGGGCTCATCATCGGCAGGCTCGCCCTGACCACGGCAATCGTTCCCGTGTTGCTGCTGCTCGGCGGCACCGCAGTAGCGGCCTTCTCGAAGGTCCTGGGCACGGCGGCGATGGCGCAATGGGGTGGCCGCGCCGCCCTGCAGGACATCCTCACCGACCCCAACTATCCGCTGGACAGCCTCCTGCAGGTCAATCTGGCCGGCGTCCGGCAGGAGGGATCGTGGTGGTGGCTGGCCAGCAGCGCCCCCCATTCCGGAACCACGCTGGACCTGCTGCATACCAGCGGCGTGGCGGCCGCCGTCGTCGGCCTTTGCCTTCTGGTGGGCAGGCTGGGACAGTGGCTGGCCCTGGACCTGCTGCTTCCGCTGCGCGGACCGGGGGCCATGACGCTGACGCTGTACACCGCCCACGTCTGCGTGGTGGCGTCGTTCCATCTCAAGCCGTTGCCGGCGGGGTGGACCGAGGACGGCATGTACTTCGCCCACGCGGCGCTGGCCGTGCTGATCGGGATGCTCTTCGTCATCCTGAAATGGCGGGGTCCGCTGGAATGGCTCGGGCACGCCGCCAACCAGGTGGGCCGGCACCAGCCGGCAAGAGTCCGCTAACCGGACCCCGACCAGGCGCGGCCCGGGCCACGGGCCCGAGGGCGGCCGGCCCACGGGCCCGAGGGCGGCCGTGCCGAGGCTAGCGCACCACAGCGTCGCCGGAGGCGCGGAACAGCCGCACCGCATCGCGCATTGAGGAACGTGCCCGCTTCCGGTCTCCCGACGCGTCGTAGGCGCAGCTGAGCCGGAACCAGGACCGCCAGTCGTCCGGGGCCGCTTCCGTTTCCGCGCGGTACTTCTCAAATTCCTGGTCCGCGGCAGCCCGGATGATCCGGCCGGCGGGGGTGCGGGGCAGGTTGTCCTCCGGCAGGCCGCCTTCCGCCTCCAGCACCCGGGCCATCTGTTCGGTCCGGGCACCGAAGAGAAGTTCCCTGATCAGGGCCCAGGCACCAATCACGGGCAGCACGAGGTACGCCGCGCCGATGGCTTTGGCCACCGGCTCGGCGTCGGTCAGCAGCAGGATGGAGCGCTGGAAGGACACCACAAGATAAAAGACCAGCAGGAGCGTCACCGCGCCCACCCAGATCTTGGTGCGGTTTGTCCTCAGCCAGCCAAGAAGCGGTTTCACTGCGTTACAGCCCCAGGTCCAGGTAGCCGTCCAGGCCGACGGTGAGCCCCGGGTGCGCCGCGACGTTCCGCACGCCGAGGAGCACGCCCGGCATGAACGAAGCGCGGTCGAAGGAATCATGACGGAGCGTCAGCTGCTCCCCCGGACCGCCGAGCAGGACTTCCTGGTGCGCCACCAGCCCGCGGAGGCGGACACTGTGCACGCGCACGCCGTCCACCTCGCAGCCGCGGGCGCCGGCCAGTTCAGTGGTGGTGGCATCGGGGCTGGGGCCGACGCCGGCCGCTTCACGTTCCGCCGCCACCAGCTGGGCGGTGCGGACGGCGGTGCCCGACGGCGCGTCCACCTTGTCCGGGTGGTGGAGTTCGATGATCTCCACGGATTCGAAGTACTTGGACGCCTTGGCGGCAAATGCCGACGTGAGCACGGACCCGAGGGCAAAGTTGGGTGCAATCAGCACACCGACCTCCGGGTGGCCGGACAGCAGGGTCTCCAGCGACTCCAGCCTGCCCAGATCCCAACCCGTGGTGCCCACCACCGCGTGCATGCCATTTTCGACGGCGAAGCGGACGTTTTCCTCGGTACTCTCCGGGACGGTGAGGTCGACTACGTACCGGGCACCGTCGTCGAGCAGGGAATCCAGGGAATCGCCGCGTCCCAGCGCGGCGACGAGCAACATGTCCGGAGCGGCCTCCACAGCTTTGACGGCCTCGGCGCCCATGCGCCCGTTTGCGCCCAGAACGGCGACAGGAAGTTGTTGGGTCATGGATTCAACACTACCGTTCGGCCGGCTGGCGGTCTGAACCGGAGCGCATGCGTTACCTCACGCGCGCACGCTGCAGCCCGCGCAGTGCCGGACGTATCACCGGCCCCTATTCCCCGGCCCCGACCCATTCAACAGTGCCGTCACTGAAGAACTGTTCCTTCCAGATCGGCACCTGCGCCTTGACCCGGTCCACGAGCTCGGAACACACAGCGAAGGCCTGCCCGCGGTGGGCGGCCGATACCGCGCAGACGAGGGCAGGGTCGCCGATCTCCAGCGGGCCCACCCGGTGCGCGACCCAGATCCGGACGGGCTGGGACTCTGTCCCTTCGTGCCCGGCGGCCCCGGCCTGTTCGGCCACCAGCTGCGCCACGACGTCGTCCAGAACTGTCCGGGCCGTGGGGTGGGCGCTGTAGCTGAGCCGGTCCACCGGCTTGCCGCCGTCGTGGTTCCGGACCACCCCGCTGAAGCTGACCACGGCTCCGGCGGTCTCGGACTCCACAGCGGCGATGGCCTGATCCACGGAGATGGGCTCGGTGCTGAGCACCGCTGTTACTACTTCGAACGAAGCCTCAGTGGCCATGTCCGCCCTCCAACTGGTCGCACAGGTGCCCGATCACCGGGTCCAGGACGGACAGGCCGTCCATGACGCCCTTGGGTGATCCGGGCAGGTTGATGATGAAAGTCCGGCCGGCCGAACCGGCATGTCCCCGGCTCAGCATGGCATGCGGCGTCTTCGCCGTTCCGAACTGGCGGATACCCTCCATGATGCCGGGGATTTCGCGGTCCAGCAGCGGCAGGGTCATTTCCGGCGTGCGATCGTCCGGGCTCAGGCCCGTGCCGCCGCTGGTGATAACGACGGCGGGTTCCTGGCTCAGGAGCGCGCGGATCGCCGCGCCCACCGGTTCACCGTCGGGCACCACCATCACCGGATACGGCACGAACCCGTGTTCGGTGAGCCAGTCTGTGATGACCGGCCCGGTCTCGTCCTGGTAGACGCCGGAGGCAGCGCGGGTTGACGCAATGACGACGCCGGCCTTGCGGCCCTGCACGTCGCCATGGACGTGCGCTCCCCTGGATTTGGAGGCGCTGGCCGTGGAAGCGCTGGCCGTGGAATCGGTGCTGCTCACAGGGCCCAGTCCCCGCTTTTGCCGCCGCTCTTGGCCAGGACCTTGATATCCGTGAGGACAGCATGCTTGTCCACGGCCTTGATCATGTCGTAGACGCTCAGCGCGGCCACGGAGGCGGCCGTCAGGGCCTCCATTTCGACGCCGGTCACACCGCGGGTCTTGACGGTGGCCAGGATCTCCACGGTCTCGGGGCCCAGTTCGAAGTCGACAGTCACCTTCGAAATGGGGAGCGGATGGCACAACGGGATCAGCTCAGGCGTTTTCTTGGCCGCCATGATCCCGGCAACGCGGGCCACGGCCAGGGCGTCACCCTTGGGCAGGCCGCCGGTGCCCAGCAGCGCCAGGACCTCGGCGGTGCTGCGGACCGTCGCCGTGGCCGTGGCCTCGCGCGTGGTTTCCGGTTTTCCTGAGACGTCCACCATCTGGGCCGTGCCGTCACGGCGCAGGTGCGTCAGGGCGCCGTGGTCATTTTCTGCAGTCACAACATCCATACTTCCACCTCGGCGCCCTCGTCGAGGGCAGCGGTGCCGACGGGTACGTGCACCAGGGCATTCGAGTGGGCCAGCGCCTGCACCAAATGCGAGCTTTCGCCGCCCTCCAGCCGGACTGTGCCATCAGCCTGGAAAGACCCGCGCCGGACCTGGTGCTTGCCGGCCGGTGAGGTCAGCGACTGGGCCAGCCTGGCGCGGAACGTGGGCCTGTGCGCTGGCGCTCCGAACAGCTCGCCCAGCACCGGACGGAGGAACATCTCGAAGGAGACGAGGCAGCTGACGGGGTTCCCCGGAAACGCAAGGAGGGGGACGCCGTCGAACGTTCCCAGTCCCTGGGGGCCGCCGGGCTGCATAGCGACGTGCTGGAACGCGACATCCTGGCCGTCCATGGCCTGCCGCACCACCTCGTAAGCGCCTTTGCTCACTCCCCCGGTGGTGACAACCAGGTCCACCTCGCGCGCATGGGTGCGCAGCAGCGCCCGCAGGCCGTCCGGACTGTCGGCGGAAATCCCTGCCCTGGTCACGCTAGTTCCCGCCTGCCGCAGGGAGGACTCCAGGAGGGTGCCGTTGGCGTCATAGATTTTTCCCTCGCCCAACTGTTCCCCGGGTTCCACCACCTCATCGCCGGTGGTGACCAGCAGGACCGAAAGCTGCTGGTGGACCAGGACCTCCGGCAACCCCAGCGCGGCTAGCAGTCCCAGCTGCGCCGGCCCCAGGCAGGTGCCCGCTGCCAGGGCCTGCCGGCCAGCTTCGATGTCGCTTCCGGCGGCGCGGATGTACGTTCCGGCAGCCGTGGCGGGCAGCCTCACCTCAGCTTCTTCGCCCGGGGCCGGAAAGACGGAGGGGACGGCCTGTTCAATGGGTACGACGGCGTCTGCCCCGTCGGGCACCATGGCACCGGTCATGATGGGGACAGCGGTGCCTGGCTGCAGGGGCGCGGGCTTGGCC
Organism: Arthrobacter sp. NPDC056691; assembly: GCF_042791415.1. NCBI lineage: Bacteria > Bacillati > Actinomycetota > Actinomycetes > Micrococcales > Micrococcaceae > Arthrobacter > Arthrobacter sp. NPDC056691. The sequence continues at coordinate 86,698 of NZ_JBHTXX010000025.1, read as the reverse complement.
CCCGCCGGAACCGGGGCCGCCACGCGCAGGTCCGCGCCGCCGTCGGGCACGTCGCCGGAGCGGATGGCAAAGCCATCCATCTGGGAGTTTGGAAACGGGGGCAGGCTCAACGGAGCGGTGACATCCTCCGCCAGCCCGCGGCCCAGCGCCCGCACCAGCGGCAGCTTTTCGGTCCGCTCCGGGGACAGCAGGGGTTCGAGGAGCTCCCTGACCGCCTGCCGGTGGTCCGCGACGCTCCGGTGGGAACCGTGATCGTGCTTGCCCTCATCGTGCTGGCTGTGCTGATGGGCGCTGTGCTCGTGCGGGCTGTGCATGGTCCGGCCTTTGGTGGGCTACGTTTTCACGTCCACTCTAATGGTGTGGAAGCCGGTGGCACCGTCAGGCGCCACGGAGCGCTGTTCCTCCGTCTGGTCAGTGCCTTTGAGGTCCGTGGCCCGCACCTGGATTTCGTGCTGCCCGGGCTGCAGGTCGACGCCGAGCTGCCACTGGTACCACGTGTCCACCGAGATGCCCGGAGCCAGCTTGGCCGGTTGCCAGCTCCCCCCGTCCACGCGGAGCTCGACCCTGCCGATTCCGGTGTGCTGCTCCCAGGCCACACCGCCGAACACCACGGTCCCGGCCGGAACCGAGGCTCCGTCCCTGGGCACGTCGATCCGGGATGAGATCTTGATGGGACCGTGCTCGGACCAGCCGCGCGGCGTCCAGTAGGCAACGTCGTCGGCGAACCTGGTGACCTTGAGTTCGGTGAGCCACTTGGTCGCCGAGACATATCCGTACAGCCCGGGCACAATCATCCGCACGGGGAAGCCGTGTTCGAGTGGAAGCGGATCGCCGTTCATGCCCAAGGCAAGCAGCGCATCCCGGCGGTCGGTGAGCGCCTCGAGCGGGGTGCTGGCCGTAAAGCCGTCCGAGCTTCGCGACAGGACCATGTCCGCGTCCGGCCTGGGTCCGGCCATGGCGAGCAGCTCCCGCACCGGCCAGCCCAGCCAGCGTGCGTTGCCGATCAGGTCGCCGCCCACCTCGTTGGACACGCAGGCGATGGTCACATACCGCTCGATCAGGGGTTTGGCCAGCAGCTCGTCGAACGTGAGCTCCACCTCGCGTTCCACCAGTCCGGTGACCTTGAGCTTCCACTCGCGGGAATCAAGCACGGGGACAGACAGGGCGGTGTCGATGCGGTAAAAGTCCGGGTTGGGTGTCACCAACGGGGCAACCCCCGCGAGTCCGGTGTCAGCGCCGGCCGGAATGGGCGGCGCCGGGGACTCCGGCACGGGCAGCCGCAGGGTCCGGCGAACCTCGTTGACGCCCGCGGCCCCGCCCCGCCATACGGTAACGACGGCGCCGCCCACCAGGACGCCGGCGGCGGTGCCTCCCAGCAGCTGGAAGAAACCCCGCCTGGCCGGTCCAGGGGCGGCATCACCGGCAACGCCCGCATCAGCCAACCGCCGAACCAGCTTCAGCAGCACCGCGATCCCAATCCCGGCTGCAAGGAGAGGCAGGACGACGGCGGCGGCCGTCACCTGGGCGCGGGTCAGGACAGCGGCCAGGCCCACGGCGCCGAAGACGGCAAAGACAACGGCACCCGCGAAGCGCCGGCGCAGCTCGAGGACGCCTGCCAGGGCAGCGAAAGCGGCGATGCCCAGCGCCATGCCGGCCAGCAGGGCCAGCTTGTCCGCTGTTCCGAATAGGGAAACAACCCAGTCCTTGACGCCCGGCGGTGCAGCGTCGATGACGGCGCCGCCCAGCGCTGTCATCGTTGAAAGTGAAGGACTGACGAAGCCGGCGATGAGTTCGCTGGCGACGAGTCCTGCGCCGGCAGCCACCACGCCGGCGGCCGCCGCCCACTTGCGCCGGCTTCGGCTTGGCTCATGGGACCCGTTCACCCCTCCAGCATAGATTCACCAGCCCGTTCCGGCACTGCCGCCGCCCTCCTGGGGCCGCCGCAGTTGCGGGGCGGCAGTGGCGGCACAGCCGCAGCGCAGTCAGGGGACGGGTCCGGTGTGATCGGCGCCCTATCGTGGCGTAGCCTTAAGTAATGAGTGTTCAGCTTGGCATACCGCAGCGCCGCGAGGGAGTGGCATCCAATTCGGGTTCGCAGTCCCTTCCCGTTGCGCGCCCGGCAGGGGTTCCCGACCGCCGCCCGGCTGAGGCTCCCGCCGGCCTCGCCGACCGGTACGGCCGCAGGGCCACGGACATGCGGCTTTCGCTGACGGACAAGTGCAACCTGCGGTGTACCTACTGCATGCCGGCCGAGGGGCTGGAGTGGCTCGCCAAACAGGCAGTCATGACCGGCGAGGAAATCGCGCGGATCGTCGGCATCGGAGTCAACCGGCTGGGCGTGCGTGAACTGCGTTTGACCGGCGGTGAGCCGCTGGTGCGGGCCGACCTCGTCGACATCATTGGCGCCCTTCGCCAGGCCCATCCCGAACTTCCGATTTCCATGACGACGAACGGCGTGGGCCTGGACCGCAAGGCCGCAGCGCTCAAGGCGGCCGGCCTGACCCGCATCAACGTCTCCCTGGACTCGCTGCACGAGGAAACCTTCGCCAAACTGACCCGGCGCCCGTTCCTGGACCGGGTGCTCGCGGGCGTGGACGCCGCCTGGGCCGCCGGCCTGGGACCCGTGAAGCTCAACGCCGTGCTGATGCGGGGCATCAACGACACCGAATCGCCGTCCCTCCTCGCCTGGGCGCTGGAGCGCGGCTACGAGCTGCGGTTCATCGAGCAGATGCCGCTGGACGCCGACCACGGCTGGACCCGCCGGAACATGATTACCGCGGCCGAGATCCGCGAACTGCTCTCCGGGGAGTTCGTGCTGAGCCCGGATCCGCGTGCCCGCGACGGCGCACCGGCGGAACGCTTTGAAGTACGACGCCGGATGGCCGGTTCCGGTGATTCACACGGCTCCGCTGATTCACACGGCCCGGTGCTGGGCACGGTGGGGATCATCGCCTCCGTCACCGAGCCGTTCTGTTCCGACTGCCGGCGGACCCGGATCACCGCCGAGGGCAAGATCATGAGCTGCCTCTTCTCCCGCGAGGAATTCGACCTGCTCGGCCTGCTGCGGCAAGGCGCCAGCGACGAGCAGCTCGCCGAACGCTGGCAGGACGCCATGTGGCTGAAGCCCAAAGCCCACGGGATGGACCACGTGGGACTCGACGCTCCGGACTTCGTCCAGCCGGACCGCAGCATGAGCGCCATCGGAGGCTAATCCTTGAACGTACGATACTTCGCTGCCGCACGCGCCGCGGCCGGCGTGGATGAAGAGCGCTTCGAACTTCCCGCCGGCTCCACGGTGGAGGCGCTCCTCGCTGCCGTGCTCGGCGTCGAACGCCCTGGGCCTCCGGCCGGAACGCCGCCGCTGGACAGGATCCTGGCCCGCAGCAGCTTCCTGCTGAACGAGGTCGCTGTCCGGGACCGCACCACCCTCCTTGCGGCCGGCGACGTGGTGGACGTCCTGCCGCCCTTCGCCGGCGGCTAACCCAACTGTGTAACAGCACAGGGCGTTCCCAGCCGTGGGAGCGCCCTGTGCTGCTACCGGGTTGGGTCGCACCCCGTTGGGTGGTCCGGCCGGACGCCCGGACCTACCATGGCACTACCTCGCCATTTACGCGCGCCGGCATTGGACCGCACCGGGAATGGACCTGAGGCAGGCCAAAGGAGACCGGAAATGTTCACCCTGCAGATTGAGCACGCCATCAAGGACTTCGACACGTGGAAGGCGGCCTTTGACCGCGACCCCGTGGACCGGGCCGGCTCCGGCGTCATAGCCCACCGGATCGGCCGCCCCGTGGAGGACGACCGGTACATCGTGGTGGACCTCGACTTCGAGCGCCAGGACCAGGCCGAGTCGTTCCTGGCCAAGCTGCGCGAGAATGTGTGGAACTCCCCTGATGTGGCGCCCGCCCTGTCCGGTTCCCCGCAGACCCGGGTCATCGAACTGGTGGGCTGAGCCCCGCGCCCTTACTTTGGGCGGACTTACGTCAGGCGCGGTGGCAGATGGAGGTCATGAACGGCTGAAAGCCCTGGGCCTCCCCCAGCCGCAGTTCGGCCGTGTGGATCAGCACGTCCTGGTCCACCCGGAAGGTGTGCCGGGCGGTGCCGCGGTCGCTGCGCCGCTCCACCGTGAGGGTCGAGTCGTGCCAGACACCACGGGCCGGAGCCGCCGGGGGCCTGCCCATGCTGTCGACGTAGTACCAAAGCGTTTCGTCGTGGTCCGGATCCACCGTGAAGACCCCGTGCCCCTCAAAATGCGTGCCGTCGGCTTCGGTATGGCGGTAGGACTGGACGACGGCGAACCCGCCGGCCGCGCGGGTGAACGTCACCTCCGCGGTGGCCGTACGTGCCGGACCCCACGGCGAGGCGGCCAGTTCGGTGGTTCCCAGCCAGCGCCCCACAAAGATCTCCAGCGCTTCATGCGCTGTTCCCGGTTGCGGCTGGTCCATCGTTCCTCCTACGCCGGAACTATCGTGAATTCAGAGCCCGAAGGTTTCCGACTCGTCGAAGGGGCCCACCACTGTGACTGTCCGGGGGGCCGCGGCAAGCTCGCTGGCCAGCTCCTGGACCTGTTCCGCCGTCACGGCTTTGATGAGCCGCAGGGTCTCGTCGATGTCCTGGTATTCGCCCGAGACCAGTTCGGCGCGGCCCAGCCGGGACATGCGGGAGCCGGTGTCCTCCAGGGCCAGGACGATTCCGCCGCAGAGCTGTCCCACCGCCTTGCGGAGCTCGTCCTCGGAGATGCCGCCGGCCGCGAGGTCGTCGAGTTCGGCGCCAAGGAGTTCCAGGACTTGGCGGACCTTGGTGGGCGTGCAGCCGGCGTACATGCCGAAGTAGCCTGCGTCGGCGTAGGAGGACGCGAAGGAATACGTGGAGTACACGAGCCCGCGCTTCTCGCGGATCTCCTGGAACAGCCGTGACGACATTCCGCCGCCGAGCACGGCGTTCAGCACGCTCATGACGTAACGGCGTTCATCGGTGGCAACGATGGTGGGGCAGCCCATGATGATGTTGGCCTGTTCCACCGGCCGGGTGACCACGTGCAGCCCGGCGGTGCCGGTGATCTCCGCGCGCTCGGTGGAGCGACGCTCCACGGGAGCCGCCCCGGACTCAAGCGACCACCCGGCTGAGTGGAGGGCATCCACCACAAGCCGGCAGACGACGTCGTGCTCCAAACCGCCGGCGGCGGTGATCACCAGCTCATCCGGGCGGTAGTAGCGGCGGTAGTGGTCCCAGACGGAGTCACGCGCCACGGCGCGGATCGCGTCCGGCGTGCCGCCAATGGGGCGTCCGAGCGGATGGGTGCCAAGCACGGCGGCCACGAAATGCTCGTGGGCGACGTCCGTGGGGTCGTCGCTGTCCATGGCGATCTCTTCGAGGATGACGTCCCGCTCCTGCTCCATCTCTGCGGGATCCAGCACGGCGCCGGTGATCATGTCGGCGATGACGTCGATGGCCATCGGCAGGTCCGTGTCCAGTACCCGGGCGAAGTAGCAAGTGCTTTCCTTCGCGGTGGCGGCATTGGATTCGCCGCCCACCTCGTCAAAGGCTGACGCGATCTCCAGGGCCGTGCGCCTCTTGGTGCCCTTGAACAGCAGATGCTCAAGGAAGTGCGTGGAGCCGTGCTGACCTGGGGCTTCGTCACGGGACCCGACGCCCACCCAGAATCCGATGGTGGCTGAACGCTGCCCCGGCATGGCCTCAGTCAGGACGCGCACCCCGCCGGGGAGGACCGAGCGGCGGACTTCCGAACCGCCGTCGGCTCCATGGATCAGGGTGTCGCCGGGGTGGTTCTGCGCCAGCGGCAGGGGTACGACAGTCATCAAGGCCTTTCGGGAAGCGGAGCCAAATCTGCCTGCAATCGTACCAGCGGGCCCCGCCGTCGGCGTGGCTCTGACATGGGCTGTTTGCCGCCGCAAGCGGGGTTGGGGTGCGGGTTAAACGGGACGGGGCCGGTGGTACAACCAACGGCCCCGCCCTGATGGGTTCCGGCAGCACGCAGCTGCCGGAGCCCGGAACTACTCGGAAGCGTCCGAGCCTTCTGCCGGAGCCGAAGCGTGGACGCGGTCGGCTTCGCCGGCGCCTTCCTCTTCAGCCACTACCGGAGACAGGGACAGCTTTCCGCGGTCGTCGATCTTGGTGATCTCGACCTGGATCTTCTGGCCGACGGAGACGACGTCGTCGACGTTGTCCACGCGCTTGCCGCCGGCGATCTTACGCAGCTCGGAGATGTGCAGCAGGCCGTCCTTGCCCGGGGTCAGGGAAACGAAGGCGCCGAAGGTGGTGGTCTTGACGACCGTACCCAGGTAGCGCTCGCCGATTTCCGGAACCTGCGGGTTGGCGATGGCGTTGATCGCGGAGCGTGCGGCGTCGGCGGACGGGCCGTTGGTGGCGCCGATGTAGACGGTGCCGTCGTCCTCGATGGAGATGTCCGCGCCGGTGTCCTCCTGGATCTGGTTGATCATCTTGCCCTTGGGGCCGATGACCTCGCCGATCTTGTCCACGGGGATCTTGACGGCGATGACGCGCGGAGCGAACTCGGAGAGCTCATCCGGGGTGTCGATCGCGGCGTTGATGACCTCGAGGATGTGCAGGCGGGCCTCGCGGGCCTGCTTCAGTGCTGCTGCCAGCACGGATGCCGGGATGCCGTCGAGCTTGGTGTCCAGCTGGATGGCCGTGACGAACTCGGAGGTACCGGCAACCTTGAAGTCCATGTCGCCGAAGGCATCTTCGGCGCCGAGGATATCGGTCAGGGCGGCGTAGCGGGTCTGGCCGTCCACCTGGTCGGAGACCAGGCCCATGGCGATACCGGCGACGGCGGCCTTCAGCGGAACACCGGCGTTGAGCATGGACAGCGTCGAGGCGCAGACCGAGCCCATGGAGGTGGAGCCGTTGGAGCCGAGGGCTTCGGACACCTGGCGGATGGCGTACGGGAATTCCTCGCGGGACGGCAGCACCGGGACGAGCGCGCGCTCGGCCAGGGCACCGTGGCCGATTTCACGGCGCTTCGGGGAACCGACGCGGCCGGTCTCACCCGTGGAGTATGGCGGGAAGTTGTAGTTGTGCATGTAGCGCTTGCGCGTTACCGGCGACAGCGAGTCGATCTGCTGTTCCATCTTGAGCATGTTCAGCGTGGTGACGCCCATGATCTGGGTTTCGCCACGTTCGAAGATGGCAGAGCCGTGAACGCGGGGCAGGACCTCGACCTCGGCGGTGAGCTGGCGGATGTCCGTCAGGCCGCGGCCGTCGATGCGGACCTGGTCCTTGAGGATGCGCTGGCGCACAACGTGCTTGGTCACCGAGCGGAACGCTGCGGAAACTTCCTTCTCGCGGCCTTCGAACTGGCCGGACAGGGAGGCAACAACCTCGTCCTTCAGCTCGTCGGCTGCGTTGTCGCGCTCCTGCTTGTCAGCGATCTGGAAGACAGACGTGAGCTTCTCGGCTGCGGCAGCCTCGACGGCGGCGTACACGTCGTCCTGGTAGTCCAGGAAGACGGGGAACTCGACGGTGGGCTTGGCGGCGCGGGCGGCCAGGTCCTGCTGGGCTTCGCAGAGTGCCTTGATGAACGGCTTGGCAGCCTCGAGGCCCTCGGAAACAACCTCTTCGGTGGGGGCGGTGGCGCCCTGTTCCTTGATGAGGCTCCAGGAGTTGTCAGTGGCTTCGGCCTCGACCATCATGATGGCGATGTCGTCTCCGTCGGCTCCCGACACAGTCCTACCGGCAACGACCATGTTGAACACGGAGTTCTCAAGCTGGGAGTGCTTCGGGAAGGCAACCCACTGCGAACCCTGCTCGTCGGCGACGAGGGCAACGCGGACGCCGCCGATCGGGCCGGAGAACGGCAGGCCGGACAGCTGGGTGGACATCGAGGAGGCGTTGATGGCCACGACGTCGTAGAGCTCGTCCGGGTTGATCGCCAGAACGGTGACGACGATCTGGACCTCGTTGCGCAGGCCCTTGACGAACGCGGGGCGCAGCGGGCGGTCCATCAGGCGGCAGGCCAGGATGGCTTCGGTGGACGGGCGGCCTTCGCGGCGGAAGAACGAGCCCGGGATGCGGCCGGCGGCGTACATGCGCTCTTCGACGTCCACCGTCAGGGGGAAGAAGTCAAAGCCTTCACGCGGGTGCTTGCCTGCGGTGGTGGCGGAGAGCAGCGCGGTGTCCTCGTCGATGTACACCATGGCTGCGCCGGCTGCCTGCTTGGCAAGACGGCCGGTTTCGAAGCGGATTACACGCTTGCCAAAGCGGCCATTGTCAATGACTGCTTCTGAGAACTGGATTTCGGGACCCTCCAAGAGAGTCACCTCCGTTTCCTATGTAACGGAAGTCCAGCCGCATCAACCCAGCCCAGCATCTGTCTACTGGCCCTGCACCCGGTCATCGATCGAGACCCTCGGGCCGGCTTCAATCAGCGAAGCTTCCCGGGAATCACTACCGAGGACCGCGAATGCGTGATGCGGTTGATCCTCCTGTTTAGTTTTTATGTACTGACGAGGCGGCCCGTTCCGGGAGGAAAGGGCCGCCTCCAAACCAGACTAGCGGCGCAGGCCGAGGCGCTCGATGAGCGAACGGTAGCGGGCGATGTCGGTGTTCTTCAGGTAAGTCAGCATGCGCTTGCGGCGACCAACCATGGCCAGCAGACCGCGCTGGGTGTGGAAGTCGTGCTTGTGCTCCTTCATGTGCTCAGTCAGATCCTTGATCCGCTGAGTCAGGACCGCAATCTGGACCTCCGGCGAACCGGTGTCGCCCTCGGACGTTGCGAAATCCTTGATGATGGACTGCTTTACGGCGGCGTCAAGTGCCACAATAACTCCTAGAGATGTGCCGTGAGGCCCGAGTCAGTAATTCACTGCCGGGGGTGCCGGCGCGGACTTCCGAGGAACGTTCCGCACAAGACAGGACCCAGCAACCACGGACTGCAGCCGGATCCACCGCTTAGTTTACCGGCCGCGTTGCAATCTTGTCGAAACGGCAACGGGGCCGGTCAAACCGCACGAAACCCGCTCAGGCCTCCGGAAGCAGGTCCCGGATGGCTGCCATGCCGCGGTGGAGTTCGGCAAAGCCGGTGCTCAGCGGCGACAGTCCGATCCTGATGCCCTGCGGTGCGCGGAAGTCCGGGATCACATCTCTCTGCCAGAGTGCCGCGGTCACCTCACGGAAAGCGGGATGGTCAACGGTGATGTGGCCACCGCGGCGGTCCGGATCCCGGGGCGTGGCAAGCCTCACCCCGGCCGGCGCCAGCCAGGCGTCGTGCAGTTCCAGCGCATAGCCGGTGAGCTGCCGCGACTTTTCGCGGATGGCGGCCATTCCGGCCTCGTCAATCAGGTCCAGCGTGCCGCGCATGGCGATCATTCCAAAGATGGCCGGCGTTCCGCTCAGGAAACCGCGGATGCCGGCGGCCGGTTCGTAGCCCGGGCCCATCTCGAACGCGTCCTTGCGGCCCATCCATCCCCAGATGGGCTGCGCCAGTCCGGGCAGGTGCCGGTCATTGACGTAGGCGAAGGCGGGCGAGCCTGGCCCGCCGTTCAGGTACTTGTATGTGCAGCCCGCGGCAAAGTCCACATTCCAGGCATCCAGCTGCAACTCCACGGCCCCGGCGGAATGGCACAGGTCCCAGACCACCAGCCCGCCGGCGTCGTGCACTGCCTCCGTAATGGCCGGCAGGTCCGCAAGATACCCTGAGCGGTAAGCCACATGGCTAAGGAGGACGACGGCGGTGGCCGGCCCCACGGCGTCCCTCACCTGGTCGAGGTGGACACCCGAGGCGGGATCCGCCTCGATCCAGCGCAGGGTCAGGCCCGCCTCCCTGGCGATGCCTTCGACGAGATAACGGTCGGTGGGAAAGTTGTCTGTGTCCGCCACGATCTCTGTGCGCGCCGGATCCCCGACGGCGGCCAGCGCAGCCCGGATCAGCTTGTACAGCACCACGGTGGTGGAGTCGGCGATGATGGCCTGTCCCGTGGCGGCGCCCAGCACCGCCCGCCCCAGCTGGTCGCCGATGGCCTGGGGCATGTCCAGCCATTCCTCGTCCCAGCCCCTGATCAGCCGCTCGCCCCAGCCCTCCTGGATGAACGTGGCAATGTCCCCGGCGGTCCGCTTGAGCGGACGTCCCAGGGAGTTGCCGTCCAGGTAGGACAGCTCGGTGTCCGCGCCGACGAACAGGTCCCGGTACCGGGCCAGCGGGTCTTCGGCGTCGAGGCGTGCGGCCTTTTCCAGCAGGGCGTCGCCTGCCTGCGTGGTCACTGTCCGATCTCCGTGCGCACGGCGAACAGCTCAGGGAAGAAAGTCAGCTCGAGCGCCTTTTGCAGGAAGGCTGCTCCGGAGGAGCCACCGGTGCCAGCTTTCATACCAATGGTGCGCTGCACGGTGCGCAGGTGCCGGAACCGCCACAGCTGGAAGTTGTCCTCCAGGTCAACCAGTTCCTCGCATGCCTCATATGCTCCCCAGTTCTGCGCGGCGTTCTCGTAGATGTGCTTGAAGAGAGGCACCAGCGCGGGCTCAAACTCATGCGCCCGGGTCACATCCCGGTTCAGCACCTCCCGCGGAACATCGAAGCCCTGGCGGTGCAGGTAAGCGAGGAATTCGTCGTAGATGCTCGGCGCGTGCAGGACCTCGGTCAGCAGCGCGTGGGCTTCGGGGTCGGACTCGAAGACGGGAAGCATCTTCCTGTTCTTGTTGCCCAGGACGAACTCCACGGCACGGTACTGGCTGGACTGGAACCCGGACGAATTGCCCAGGAACCCGCGGAATTCCGCGTATTCGGTGGGAGTCAGCGTGGCCAGCACGGACCACTGTTCGGTGAGGGTCTTCTGGATGTGCTTGACCCGCGCGATGCCCTTCAGGGCCGAGCCGAGATCATCGGAACGCAGCCACTGCGCGGCACTGCGGAGCTCGTGGAGCACGAGCTTCAGCCACAGCTCCGTGGTCTGGTGCTGGATGATGAACAGCAGTTCGTCATGGTGTTCCGGGATGCTGACGGGCTGCTGGGCGCTGAGCAGCGTGGGCAGCTGAAGGTAGGACGCATAACTCATGCGGGAACTGAAATCTCGCACAATCCCCTTGTCCAGTTTCCGGGTGTTCTTCTCTACGGTCACAGCGTCGCCTTCCTTGCCAATACTGTGTGGTGCGGACCTGTGTGGTGCAGGAACGCGAGGTGCCGCCGGTCAGCGCCTGAGCAGGATGTCGTGCGTCTGCAGGACGTCCTGGCGCATCTGCTCCACGAGGGCTTCAGGCCCACGGTATGCCACCATGCCGCGGAGCCTGGCCACGAATTCCACGACTACTGTCTGGCCGTACAGATCGAAGTCCTCGATGCGCTCTTCAGGCCTGTCGATGACGTGTGCCTCAACCTGGCGGCTCACGCCGTCGAACGTGGGGTTTGAGCCAACCGAGATGGCGGCCGGCCAGCGGGTCCCGGCCTCGTCCACGAGCCAGCCCGCGTAGATGCCGTCCGCGGGAATCAGGCCGCTCGCGTCGCTGGAGAGGTTGGCCGTGGGGAAACCGAGGTCGCGTCCACGCGCGGCTCCGTGAACCACCTCGCCCCGCATCCGGTGTGCGCGGCCCAGGACCGCGGCGGCGGTGCCGACGTCTCCTTCCCGGAGCGCTTCACGCACCCAGGTGGAGGAACAGCGGCGGTCCGTTCCGCCGTCGTCATGCAGCGGGAAGCCTTCGGAGCCGAACTCGCTAATCACCAGCACCTCAAAGCCGAACTTCTCCCCCAGTTCCTGCATGGTGTTCAGGTCGCCCGAGTTTCCCTTGCCGAACCGGGTGTCGTGGCCGATCACCACGTGGCTCGCGTGGAGGCTGTCCACCAGGACCGAGCCTACGAACTCTTCCGGGGTGAGGCCGGCGAGCTCCAGGGAGTACTTCATGACCAGAATGGCGTCCAGTCCGAGCTCGCCGAGCGCCTGGAGTTTGTCCTCCAGGCCCATGATCAGTTCGGGCGCGCTTTCCGGCCGGTGGACCAGGGCCGGATGGGGGTCGAACGTCACGGCAACCGACTTGGCGTTGTTCAGCCGCGCGGTCCTGATGAGCTGGGACAGCACCTGCTGGTGGCCGCGGTGGACGCCGTCGAAATTGCCGATAGTGACAACGGAAGGTCCAAAGTCTTCGGGGACCTCGGTCGGATCATTCCAGATGTGGACCATCAACCTCGCCTTTTACTGCCTGACAGAACGTGTTTCCGGCGCGCCGGGGCCGGAACTCTCTAAGGTTACCCGCAATCATTGCCTGTCACGGACGCCCGGATGAGTGGCCAGATGAGCGGCGGCGCGGAGGCCCCGACGCGTCGCGGAGTGCGCGGCGGGGCGGGCGGTCAGGAAGGGCCTACCTTCTGCAGGCACGTGCGGCTAGGATGCAAAGCCAGCGCCCGGGCATCCTTGCCCCGAGCTGTCTGAGTGTCATCCGCGTTACAACCGCACGGATCGCCCGCGAGATGAGCGGGCCGGAAGGAGCCACGCCATGAGTGATATCCAGGAGCTGCTGGGACAGATCCCTGTCCAGCAGATTGCTTCCCTGTTGGGGACTGATACGGCGTCCGCGCAGGCCGCTGTGGAAGCCGCCGTGCCGACGCTGCTTGCCGGAATGCAGAGCAATGCCCAGGCGCCGGACGGTGCCGCGGCGCTGGAATCCGAGCTGGCCAGGCACCGTAACGGACTGGCCGACGGCGGAGTGGATCCGTCGCAGGTTGACACCCAGGACGGCGAAAAGATCGTTGGCCATGTCTTTGGCGGCCAGCAGGACCAGGTGGCAAACCGGCTGGCGGGGACAGCGAACCTCGGCGGTGTCGGCGGGGACCTCGTCCGGAAACTTCTGCCGATCCTCGCACCGATCGTCATGTCCTATCTGGCCAAAAAGGTCCTCGGCGGCCGGCAGGATTCCGGCGCGCAGAGTCCCGGAACACAGTCATCCCCGGCCGGCGGAGGCGGGATTGATCTGGGAAGCATCCTCGGGGGAATCCTGGGCGGCGGCCTTGGTTCCGGCGGACAGGGCGGCGGTGGGCTTGGTTCAGGAGGGCTTGGCGATATCCTGGGCGGCATTCTTGGCGGCGGCCCGCAACCGCAGCAGGCTCCGCTGACCGAGGAGGACCAGGAACCGCCCGCGCAATCCGGCCCGGCACCGGATCCGATTGACGCGGGACAGGCGAACGGCTCAGCGCCAACGAACGACCCAGCGCCACCGGCGCACCGGTCGGTGACGCCTGGCGAGCTGATCGAAGTGGACCTGCCCGACGAGAACCGCTAGATCGGGGACACCCGGGCGACCGGATTATTAAACCGGCCGCATTCAAGACCGGCCGGATGCCCATTCCGGCAGCCCGGAACGGTGGTTCCTAGACCGCCCGGGCCGACGGCCGACGTCGGTAGAGCCAGATGAGACCCAGGATCGGCAGGATCAGCGGAACGAAAGCGTAACCGCGGCCAAACGCGGACCACACGGTCTCGTGCGGGAACTGCACGGAATCGAACAGGCTCAGCGCCCCCACGATAATGACGCCCACCAGTTCCACCAGCACTGCGACCAGGGAAACCTTGAACCACGTGCGGCCAGCCTTGGCCAGCGACACCGTGGCCACGACATAGACGACGGCGGCGAAGGCGGAAAGCAGGTAGGCCAGCGGGGCGTCGGAGAACTTGGTGAGGATCTGGTATCCGGCCCGTGCGGTGGCCGATATGGCAAAGATGGCGTAGACGGCGATGAGGAGCCGGCCGGGGCCGGTGTTCCTCGTGTCGGCGGGGCGCTTGCCGGTGTGTTCGGACGTATCAGTCAACTTGCGTGCTTCTTCCACTTCAGTACCAGATCTGATTCATGCGGGCGGCCATGACGAGGGCAGTGACTCCGACGGCGGCCAGGACGAAGTTGCTCCAGCGGGTCCGTTCCAGGATGGACCAGTACACGGCCGCGACCGGCAGCAGGAGGACGGTGGCGAGGTAGCCCCAGAACTCCCATGCCTCACCGGCGATCTGCTCCCCCGCGATCACCCGTACTATGGAGCCCACGAGGTAGACCAGCAGGGCCAGTTCGACGGCGGCCACCGAAAGGATGGTGATGTCGTTCGGGGCCTTCTTCATAAGGCCGGCCGCCACACAGATGAGCGTGGAGAGCAGGCCGACGGCCAGGATGATGTAAAAATACGCGTCCAACGCTAGGCCTGCCCGCCGCCGTCGGCCGGTGAACCGCTTCGAACGCCGGCGTCTGTCCCGGAACTGCTGGAGCCGCCGGAACTGTTGGAGCTGCCGGGTCCCGTTCCCGGGGCGAAGACCAGCACGGGTTTGGCGAAGCTTCCGCTGTCCGCGAGCAGCGCCACCAACGATCCGTCAGGTGCGAACGCGGCTGCGGGCTTGTCCGCGGTGGGGGCGCCCGGTGTGCCCGCCGCGGTGCCGGCGGCAATGCGCCGGCCAAACGAAATCTCAGTGGTTTCATCGGCGCTCAGTTCCCGGTTGGGCATGAGCGCCCTGGCCGCCTGCGACATTTCCAGGACTTCGAGATCTTCGGCGAGCTGTTCGAGGGTGCGCGCCTGGTCCAGCGAGTAGGGTCCCACGTTGGTCCGCCGCAGTGCGGTGAGGTGTCCGCCGACGCCGAGGGAGTTGCCAAGGTCGCGGGCGAGGGCACGGATGTAGGTGCCCGATGAACATTCCACTGTGACGTCGACGTCCACAACATCAGTGTCGTGTCCGGCGGCCTGGTCCCGGCGGATTCCATGAATGTCGAAGCGGTGAATGGTGACCGGCCGGGCAGCCAGCTTGACTTCCTCCCCCGAACGGACGCGGGCATAAGAGCGCTCACCGTTGACCTTGATGGCGCTGACGCTGCTGGGGACCTGCTGGATCTCCCCGGTCAGGGACTCCACGCCGGAGCGGATGGCGTCCTCGGTCAGGGATGCGGCGCTCGCCCGGCTGACAACTTCGCCCTCGGCGTCATCGGTGATGGTGGACTCCCCCAGCCGGATGGTCGCCGTGTAGGTCTTGGACGTGCCCACGATGTACGTGAGGAGCCGCGTGGCCTTGTTGATGCCGAGTACCAGCACACCGGTGGCCATGGGATCCAGCGTTCCCGCGTGGCCCACTTTCCGGGTACCGGCGATTCTCCGCATCCGTCCAACCACATCGTGGCTGGTCCATCCCTGCGGTTTGTCCACTATTACCAGTCCAGAAAGCACGCCTATCAGTATATCGGGGACGCGGAGGAGGTATTGGGGACGCGCTCCGCTCATCGGCCACGCGGCGACACCCGGCGCTAGGATGGCACTCATGCCCGAGCTTTCCGCGCACATACGCGACGTTCCCGTCAACCAGATCCGCGAGATCACCGAGGCGGCGTGGCGCACACCTGGGGCGCTGATCCTGAGCATCGGAGAGCCCGGGTTCCCGCTGCCCCGCCATGTCCTGGAAGCCGGAATCGCATGCCTGGACCGTGACGAGACCAACTACACGCCGAATGCCGGCATCCCGCCGCTCCGGGAGGCTTTCGCCGCCAGGTTCCGGGAGCAGTCCGGCGTAGACATCGGCGCGGACCGCGTATACGTGGTCGACGGCGCCCAGCAGGGTCTGCACTTCGCCATGAGCCTGCTTCTCGCTCCCGGCGACGAAATACTGATCCCCAATCCGGGCTATCCCACGTTTGCCATGACCAGCCGGCTGTTGCACGCCGTCCCCGTGGAGTATCCTCTGTACCCCGCGCACGATTTCCAGCCCCGGATCGCGGACATCGAGGCGCTCATCACGGACCGTACACGTGTGCTAATGCTGAACTCGCCGTCGAACCCTTTGGGTGCAGTCCTCCGGGAGGACCTGACCCGTGAACTGGTGGAACTGGCCCGCCGCCACGACCTGTGGATCATCTCGGACGAATGCTACGAGGCCTTCACGTACGACGTCCCGCACGTGAGTCCTGCCCGGTTCGACAGCACCGCCCCAGACGAGGCGCGCGTGTTCACCTCGCTGACGCTGTCCAAAACCTATGGGCTCACCGGATTGCGTATTGGGGCGCTGATCTGCCCGCCCGGGCTGGAGCAGCGGATGAACAACGTCATGGAAGCGATCGTCTCCTGCGTGGCGTCGCCGTCCCAGTACGCGGCGCTCGCCGCATTGACCGGACCTCAGGACTATGTGTCGCAGGCCCACGCGCATTACCGCGGCAACCGCGACGCGGCATCGGCTGTGCTGGCACAGAAGGGCATTCCGTTCCTGAGCGCGCAGGGGGCGTTCTACCTGTGGGCGGACGTCTCGCACGTGAGCGGCGGAAACGTCCGGGCCTGGGTCAAGCAGTTCCTCGCCGAGGCCGGTGTCGCCTTTGCTCCCGGAACCGCCTTTGGCTCCATCGGCGAGGGCTGGATCCGGATCGCGTTGTGCGGCGACCAGAGCGAATTGGTCGAGGGCGTGGGCAGGCTCCCAGGGCGGTAGCCTGCCCGGTAAGAGAATTCAGTAGTCGGTGCGTTCGGCGTTGTTGCGCCAGGCATCGAACGGGTCGGCCGACGTCGGAACCGGGGTGTGGCTGACCGGCAGCAGTTCCGGCCGGGAGCCGCCGAAGTATTCGTAGAAGAGTGCGTCGTCAAATCCAGCGGACGCTGCGCCGTGCCGGTCGGCGGCGAAGTACACCCGGTCGATCCGCGCCCAGAGCGCTGCCGCGAGGCACAGCGGGCAGGGCTCGCAGCTGGCGTACAGGACGGCGCCACTGAGGTCGAAGTTCCGGGTCTCCGCAGCTGCGGTCCGGATGGCCACCACCTCGGCGTGGGCGGTGGGGTCGTTGTCCCGGGTGACGCGGTTGACCCCTTCGTGGACGGTGCCGTCGGCCGTCACCACGAGCGCGCCGAAGGGCCCGCCGCCAGCGGCGACGTTCCGTTGGGCCAAGGCCACGGCTTCAGTCAGGTATTCGGTCACGTCTGCAGCTGAGGGGTGGGCGCGCATGGTCTGATCATAGCCAGCCTGATGGTGCTGCGGGACTGGGCGGCGCCATCTCCCGGGAGTCGACATGCGGTAGCCGATGCCAGTTCGACGGCGAGGACGGCACGGTCCCGCGGAATCTCCTCGTCGGCCGCACTCATTCCCGTTGGGGTCGTGAGCGGAAGTATTGGTTGCGGCGTGGTTTTCGGTGGGGGTCGAGTTCGGGTGGGGGTTTGAACCAGGGAACTTCGTTGGTGACGTCGATGTGCCAGTTTTCCTTGTGGATGAGGTGGTGGTGGTGGCTGCAGAGGAGGACGCCGTTTTCGGTGCTGGTGGGTCCGCCGCGGGACCAGTAGGTGATGTGGTGGGCTTCGCACCAGGGTGCGGGGATGGTGCAGCCGGGGAATGCGCAGCCTTGGTCGCGGGCGGTGATGGCTTTGCGGATGTGGGGTGGGAAGACGCGTGCGGCGCGGCCGATGTCCAGGATGCGTCCTTGGGTGCCGAGGACGATGGGGATGATGTCGGCGTCGCAGGCGATTTTGCGGATCGTGGCCGGGTTCACCGGCCCGCTGAACGCGAACAGGGCGGTGCCGTCGCCGGTGTAGCCGGGCTGCCCCTGGAGGTCCTGCCATCGCTCGACTTTGGCCAGGAGGTCGCGGTAATCGATGGTGGCCAGGATTTGGGGCCGGTGCCCGCCGTTGGCGGGCAGGGTATCTGTGGTGAGGGCTGTTTGGCAGGCGCCGACGAGCCCGTCGAGCCGCTTTTGCGCATCGGACCGGTGGTCCAGGGTGATCTCCGGGATGCCCGGGGTGTCCCACCCGGCTGGATCGCTCTGTTTACCCGCCGCTGTGCCGGCGGGGCTGGACCCGGCACCACCGGTCCCGTCACTGTCGTTCCCGCCGTCGGTTTCGTGTCCTGGTGTGGGGGTGCGGGGGTTGGTGGCGGTGTTCATGACGGTGGTGAGGGTTTCCAACTGTTCGGTGGTGGCGAAGATTTCCAGGTGCTGCAGGCCGTGTTTGGGCCGGCGGATGAAGGCGCCCTGGATCTGGCGGAGGGCCGCTTCGGAGGGTTCGGTGCCGTCCTGGTCGATCGCCTCGGCCCAGTGCCGGGCGACCCGGGTCAGGAAGTCGGCGTCGTTCTCGACGGCGGTGACGGTCAGGTCGTGTTCCATCTCCGCGGCCCGGGCGGGGGTGGTGAAATGCCGTGCCCGGTCCAGGGCGAGGGTGATGGTGGTCCCGGCGCGTGAGCTGACCTGCCCGGTGCTGATGGCGGCGGCGAGCTCTTCGTAGCGGGGCGGGAGCTGCTGTCCGCCGAAACCGGCCCGGGGCAGGACCGAATCGGCAAGGGCGAGGCGGCGGCGGGCCTCGCCGGCGCTGATCCGCAGCCTGCCGCGGAGGAATTCGACGGTGTTCCGGGAACCGTCAGCGCCCGGATCCGCGCCTGAATCCTGGCCCAAAGCAGCGGTGGGGACGAGGGGTGCCGCGGCGGCGGTGAGGGCCTCGGTGCGGGACCGGTCCACCGCCCCGGCGGCGAGCACCTGCAGATGCTCCACTTTCCGGGAGAGCTCCTCGACCCGGTCCGCGAAATCAGCGGACTGACGGAAACCCCACAGCCCGGTGTCCTCGGCGCTGATGGGGTCCGAGGCCAGCAACGCAAGGGACTGGTCGACCGCGTCGGCCGCGGCTGGAAGGCTCTGCAGGGCGTTCGCCCCCATGGACACCAACCCGCCGCCGCCGGACCATCCGGCCCGGTGTGCGGCACCCTCTGCGGTGAATCCCCCAACGGTTTCCATAAAACCATTGTGCTGAGGGGGTCTGACATTTTTTGCCTCGGAGTCTGTAGCAGCTCCGCCGCGCAGCAACCGGCCGACTGAAGTGCCGGCGGCGGGAGCGACCCCGCTGTCCCAGCCACCGCCGTCGTTCCCTCCGACGGAAGCCAACCCACCGGCACCGGGCCGTCCGGCCCGGTCTGCGGTGAATCCCCCAACGGCTTCCATAAAACCATTGTCATGAGGGGGTCTGACATTAACAGCCCCGACGGCGGGAGCGACCCCGCTGTCCCAGCCACCGCCGTCGTTCCCCGCAACAACAGCCAACCCACCAGGACCACGTCGTCCGGCCCGGTCTGCAGCACCCCCTGCGGTGAATCCCCCAACGGCTTCCATAGATCCAGTTTGAAGAGGCGGTCTGACAGTTTTCTGCCCCGCGGGCCCGGCTCCCCAAAACCTTTTTCACCGGTCCGAGCAAGCTCCGGCCCATCGACATGCCGCCAAGGCCGGGCTTAAAATGCGCGCGTCGGGGGACCCGTTTTTTCGGACCACATATCGGTCTCAATGTTTCTGGATTTGCAACAAAGACATTGGAGACGGCATGGAAAAGCAACGAGCACTTTTGGCGGCTGTCGCGGCTGCCTCACTCCTTTTGTCGGCGTCCCCGGCTGGCCACGCGACCCCGGCAGGCAAGGCCGCAGCAACCCGGTCGGCACACACTGTGCTTGCCAAGGGCCTGCTGAGCCCGCTCCACCTCAGCGACGGACCGGGCGGTTCGGTTCTGGTCAGCGAGGAATTCAAGGGGCAGCTGACGAAAATCGCCCGGGACGGCAGCAAATCGGTGGTCTACCGGAACGCGGCTTGGGACGTGGCCGGCAGCGACCGCCGCGGCCGCACCATTTACCTTGCAGAGAGCCAAGGCGCCGGCCCCATGGACCCGAAGCCGTTGGCCGGTCACATCAGGAGCATTGACGCCGACGGCAAACACCGCACCTTCGGCGACCTCGCCGCCCTTGAGATGAAGCACAACGCCGACGCCGGCACCAGCTACGGCTTCAAGGACCTTCCTGCCGCCTGCATTGCGAAACTGCCCAAGGATGTTCCGGTCTCCTACAAGGGCCAGATCGATTCGCATCCCTACGGGATCGATGTCTATGGCAGCACCATCTACGTCGCCGACGCCGGAGCCAACGCCATCGTCTCGGTCGACGTGGAGTCAGGCGAGGCCGAAACCGTTGCCGTGCTTCCCGCCCGGCCACACACGTTCACCGCCAAGGAAGCCGCGGCCCTCAAGCTTCCGGGCTGCGTCGCCGGCCACACCTACCGTTTCGAGCCGGTGCCCACCGACGTCAAGCGCGGACCCGACGGCTGGCTGTACGTCTCGGTGCTGCCTGGCGGCCCGGAGGACCCTGCGCTGGGTGCCCGCGGGGCGGTGTACAAGGTCAACCCACACAACGGCCACGTTAAGCTGTTCGCCGACAACGTGATGTCACCGACCGGCCTGGACATGGACGACGACGGGCACGTGTACGTTGCGTCGCTGTTCGGCGAGGGCGTCCTGAGGCTGTCCGCCCACTCAGGGAGGCAGACGGTGGTGCTTCCGGGCGTGCTCACGGCCGACGTCGACATCAGGGGTGAATCCGTCTACGCAACCGTCAACTCGCTGCCCGCACCGAATGCGGCACCGGACGGCCGCGTCGTGAAAGCCCCGCTGGACGACTAACGAAAAGTAAGGACCGAGAGGCAAAAAAGTAAGGGTGCGGCCGGATCGAAGAGATCCGGCCGCACTCTTACAGTGCCTGACGGCATGAAATTCAGAGTCCAGAACCCGTAACGCTAGCGGTTCCGGTCCTCGTCGATTGCCTCGTCGTCCGCCAGGTCGAGGTCCTCTTCGTCGAAGTCGTCTTCGTCGATGTCCACGTCCGCCTGGGCGTCGCTCTTGTACGGGTCGGCGTCGCCGGCGTGCTTGGCGTTCTTAGCCAACTCGGCCACCTCGGCATCACGCTGCTTAGCGGTGCGGAGCAGCTCTTCGAGGTTGGACGCATTCACGGGGATCTGGTCCGCGACAAATTCAAGCGTGGGAGTCAGCCGGGCAGTGATGTTCCGGCCCACTTCCTGCCGAAGCACACCCTTGGCCTTTTCCAGCCCCTTGGCAGCATCAGCCTGCACGGCCGGGTCGCCAAACACGGTGTAGTAGACGGTGGCATGCTGCAGGTCATTGGTCACTCGGGCATCAGTGACAGTGATCCCCTCAAGCCGGGGATCCTTCACCCTCCGGCCCAAAGCCTCAGCAACAACAACCTTAATCCGCTGCGCCATCTTGGCAGCGCGTGCCGGATCAGCCATTTTTACTCCTAAGTATGGATGTACGACGGCGCGACGGCGGCTTACGTACACAAGTTCAATAATTGCCACGCACCCAAGGCGAGTCTACGACGGACGCCGTTGGAAAATTTACGGCGGCTCTTTGGAGCCGTGGAGGGGGCCCGGGAGTGGCATCGGGCCTGCCGGAGCTGAGTGGCGAACGTCGAAAGACGTTCGCCACCCAGCGGAGGGGCGGCCCCCTCTGCGGCGGAAAAGATGGGGCCGCCGGAAATATTCCAACGGCCCCACCCGCGAAACCGACTTAGACGCGCGGCTTCTCGCGCATCTCGAAGGTCTCGATGATGTCGCCCTCGGTGATGTCGTTGTACGAGCCAAGCCCGATACCACACTCGAAGTCCGTGCGGACCTCGGTGGCGTCGTCCTTGAAGCGCTTGAGCGTCTCCACCGTGAGGTTGTCGCCGATGACCTTGCCGCCGCGGCTGATGCGGGCCTTCGTGTTGCGTCGGATGGTGCCCGAGCGAACGATGGAACCTGCGATGTTGCCGAACTTGGAGGAACGGAACACTTCGCGGACCTCGGCGGTGCCCAGCTGGACCTCTTCGTACTCCGGCTTGAGCATGCCCTTGAGGGCCAGCTCGATGTCATCAATTGCTGCGTAGATGACGGAGTAGAAGCGCATGTCCACGCCTTCGCGGTCTGCCAGTTCGGCAACGCGCTCGGCAGGCTTGACGTTGAAGCCGATGATGACTGCGCTGTCGACCGTTGCCAGGTTGACGTCGTTCTGTGTGATCGCACCAACACCGCGGTGGATGACACGGAGCTGGACGCCTTCGCCAACATCGATCTTGAGCAGCGCGTCTTCGAGGGCTTCCACGGCACCGGACACGTCACCCTTGAGGATGAGGTTGAGGGTGTCGATCTTGCCTTCGGCGACGGCCTGGTCGAAGTCTTCCAGGCTGATGCGCTTGCGGCGCTTGGCGAGCTGGGCGTTGCGGTCGGCAGCTTCACGCTTTTCGGCGATCTGGCGGGCCGTACGCTCGTCAGCGGTCACCAGGAAGGTGTCACCGGCGCGCGGCACGTTGGAGAGGCCAAGGACCTGGACCGGACGCGACGGCAGTGCGACGTCGAGGGCTTCGCCGTCTTCGTCGAACATGGCGCGGACGCGGCCGTGGGCCGTACCGGCCACGATCGTGTCGCCGACCGCGAGGGTACCGGACTGCACCAGGACGGTGGCCACGGAACCGCGGCCCTTGTCCAGGTTCGCTTCGATGGCGATGCCTCGTGCAGCCTTGTCCGGGTTGGCCCGAAGGTCCAGCGCGGCGTCGGCGGTCAGCAGCACGGCGTCGATCAGCTCGTCGATGTTCACGTTCTGGCGGGCAGAGACCTCAACGAACATGGTGTCGCCACCGTATTCTTCCGGAACCAGGCCGTACTCGGTGAGCTGACCCTTGACCTTGTCCGGGTTCGCGCCTTCCTTGTCGATCTTGTTCACGGCCACGACGATCGGCACGTTGGCCGCCTGGGCGTGGTTGAGGGCTTCAACGGTCTGCGGCATCACGCCGTCGTCCGCTGCCACAACCAGGATCGCGATGTCCGTGACCTTCGCACCACGGGCACGCATGGCGGTGAACGCCTCGTGGCCCGGGGTATCGATGAAGGTGATGTCGCGTGCCACGCCTTCGTGCTCGTGGCTGATCTGGTAGGCACCGATGTGCTGGGTGATGCCGCCGTGCTCGCCGGCAACGACGTCGGAGTTCCGGATCGCATCCAGCAGGCGCGTCTTACCGTGGTCAACGTGACCCATCACGGTGACGACCGGCGCACGCGGCTCGAGCACTTCGTCGCCTTCAGCCTCGAGTTCGGCCTCGACGTCGATATCGAAGGCGCTGAGCAGCTCGCGCTCCTCGTCCTCCGGTGATACGACCTGCAGCTTGTAGCCGAGTTCCTCGCCGAGGAGGGCAAAGGTGTCCTCGTCCAGCGACTGTGTTGCCGTTGCCATTTCACCGAGGTGGAAGAGCACGGTAACCAGCGCGGCGGGGTTCGCCTCGATCTTGTCGGCGAAGTCCGTGATGGACGAGCCACGGCGAAGCCGGATAACGGTGTTGCCGTCGCCGCGGGGTACGCTCACGCCACCCAGCGACGGTGCGCTCATCTGCTCAAGTTCCTGGCGCTTTGCGCGCTTCGACTTGCGCTGCTTGCCGCGGCCTGCGCCGCCCTTGCCGAACGCACCCTGGGTTCCGCCGCGACCGCGGCCGCCCTTGCCGAAGCCACCGCCGGCCGGAGCACCGCCGCCGGCACCGGGACCGCCGGTTCCGGGAGCGCCGGGACGGCCGGGACCGCGACCGCCGCCACCGGGACGGCCGGCACCTGCAGGTGCGGGACGCTCGGTGCGGTTAGGCATCATGCCAGGCGTGGGCCGGTTTCCGCCGGCACCCGGGCGGGGACCGCCGGGACGGGGGCCACCTGCACCGGCCGCAGGACGCGGGCCAGGCGTAGCGCCGGTACGCGGCGCACCGGGGCGGGGTCCGCCGGCACCGGCTGCGGGACGCGGACCACCGGGACGCTCGCCATCAGTGCGGCCACCGCCGGGACGGGGCATGCCCTGGGACGTTGCAAACGGGTTGTTGCCCGGGCGCGGCGGACGTTCGCCGTCGCCTCCACGGCCGCGGGGCATGCCCTGGGACGTGGCGAAGGGGTTGTTTCCGGGGCGGGGGCCACCGGGACGCGGAGCGCCGCCCGGACGTGACGGAGTCTCAGCCTTGGGCGCGGGACGGGCTCCCGGCTTGGCACCAGTGGAGGGCGCAGCAGGCGCTGCAGCAGCCGGAGCTGCCGGGGCGGCCGGAGCTGCAGGCGCCTCGGCCTTGGGGGCCGGTGCCGGCGCGGGAGCCGGAGCAGGGGCCGCAGCCTTGGGGGCAGCGGGACCGGGAGCCGGCGCGGGACGGGATTCCGCCGGCCTGGCCGGGGACTTGGGGGCGGCTGCGGGGGCTTCGGACTTCGAAGCGGCGGCAGCCGGGAACGCGTTGCGGAGTTTCCGCACCACGGGGGCCTCAATGGTGGAAGAGGCGGAGCGAACAAATTCGCCCAGTTCCTGCAGTTTGGTTACTGCATCTTTGGAAGTAATACCGAGCTCTTTTGCAAGCTCATGTACGCGGACCTTGGCCACATTTCTCCTGTCTCGGTCCGCACCGAGCCAGGTACGAACCGTCTACTTCTTACTGCGGGCCCCCGCTGCGGTTACAGCTGAAAGGCCCATTGCAGAGCGCAACAAAGTTGTCATCGTTACGCACTCATCGCTGGGAACTCATCGGGTTTCCATCAGATTTCTGACCCGCTTTCAGGTTGGACGGTTGGTACTGCAGACGCCGGGACGTCCGCAGCGTGCGCTCCTGCCGTTATCCGGCGTTCGACGGCGGCGGTTCCGGTTGACCCGTTGAGGGCCCTTCCGAAGGCTCGCCGCTTGACCGCCAGGGCCAGGCACGCTTCGCTGGGGTGCAGCCATGCACCCCGGCCAGCCATCCGGCGTCGTTCATCCACCACGACGGCGGACGAACCGCCGGTGTCGGAGACAAGCCGGAGCAACTCTGACCGCGGCCCCTGTTTCCGGCATCCGATGCAGGTACGCTGCGGTTGATTCCCGAGTTGTTGCACGTGTGCCACTGCCGAGTATCTTCCTGCCTGTACCTATCTGCCTGCCCGGCCGCCCGCCACTGCCTTTCGGCAGGGCCCGGCGCACGAACACGCTGATGCCGGCCGCTGGGCGCGGCCAAGTTCTATTCTAGCCCCTCACGGGCCCCATACCCGAAACGGGAAACCGAAAGTGCCCGCCGCAGTGGCGCGCATACCGGTCAACCTACGGGCCTGTGCCGGACGGCTTTTCCTCCGTCCGGCCAGTGCTTCTAACCGCGCGGAGCGGCGGCGTCCGAGACGATATCGATCCGCCACCCCGTCAGCTTGGCGGCGAGGCGGGCGTTCTGCCCCTCCTTGCCGATGGCAAGGGAGAGCTGGTAATCCGGCACCACGACGCGGGCCGAACGGGTGGCCTCATCGGTGATAGTGACCGAATTCACGCGCGACGGCGACAGTGCGCTGGCGATGAAAGTGGCCGGATCCTCGCTGAAGTCAACGATGTCGATCTTTTCGTCGTTCAGTTCGGTCATGACCGCCCGCACGCGCGAGCCCATTTCGCCGATGCACGCACCCTTCGCGTTGATGCCCGACGTGTTTGCCTTGACCGCGATCTTGGTGCGGTGCCCGGCCTCGCGGGCCAGGGCGACGATCTCCACGGAGCGGTCGGCGATCTCGGGGACCTCCAGTTCGAAAAGCTTCCGAACCAGGCCCGGGTGAGAACGGGACAGGGTGATGGACGGGCCCTTGGTGCCGCGGTGCACGTCGATCACGTACGCGCGCAGCCGGTTCCCGTGGATGTACTTCTCCCCCGGCACCTGCTCCGGCGGCGGAAGCAGCGCTTCCACAGCGCCCAGGTTGACCTGGATCATGTGCGGGTTGTTACCCTGCTGGATCAGCCCGGCAACGAGTTCACCCTCGCGGCCCTTGAATTCGCCCAGGACGTTGTCGTCCTCGACGTCGCGCAGCCGCTGCAGGATGATCTGCCGGGCGGTGCTGGCGGCGATGCGGCCGAACCCGGCCGGCGTGTGTTCGAACTCGCCGATGGGGGCGCCGTCGTCGTCGATTTCCGTGGCCCAGATGGTCACGTGGCCGCTCTTGCGGTCCAGCTCCGCCCGGGCCTTCTCGAAGGCGCCCGGCGACTTGTGGTAGGCAACGAGCAGTGCCTGCTCGATCGTGGGGATGAGGAGATCCAGCGGGATTTCGCGCTCACGCTCCAGGAGTCTCAGCGCGCTCATGTCAATATCCATCAGGCCTCCTCAGAAGGTCCATTGTGCTCAGTTTCCAGACCGGCCTCGTCGAGGCGGCTGAACTCAATTTCGACTTTTCCGCTGCGGATCTTGTCGAAAGGAAGTTTTACGGGGTCGCCCTGCCTGGGCTTCATGCCCTTTTTCACGGCGAGTTCGGGGACGAGGGTCACGCCGGCGTCGTCAACGGAGCTGATCCTGCCCGTGACGTTCTCCCCTTGGATCACGTTCACCGCGACCATGCGTCCGCGGGCGCGGTGCCAGTGCCGGGGCTCGGTCAGCGGCCGCCCCACGCCGGGCGATGAAACTTCAAGGTCATACGGCCGGCTGTCCGTGCCGGGGTCGCTGTCCAGGATGTCGGAGAGTTCCTTGGAGATGTCTGCGATGACGTCAAGGCCCACTCCGCCCGTTTCTTCCTGCGGCAGATCCACCACTACGTGGACCACGCGGTTGGAACCTGCGATGTGGATGGCAACATCCTCCAGGTAAAGCCGGTGCGACTGGACTGCGGGCTCCAGCAGCGCCCGGAGGCGTTCAGCCTCGGGATTGTGGACAGCCGCGGGTTCAGCCCTTCCCGCGTCGGTCCGGTCTGATGAAGCTGTGGCTTCTACGTTGCTCACGATGCCGGCCGCCTCCCGTTAGATGATGTTGTGACTACTAGACTAGCGATTTTCCGGGCACCTTGGTGCACGGAGTTCGCGTCGGCCGTGACAACATGGTCTGTTGTGAATGACGACAGGAGCCGAAAGAGAAAGCCGGCCAGCTATCTCCGGTACGCCCTGCTGGCACTTGCTGCATTCCTGGTGCTAAGCCTTGGTTTCGTGCTGATTCCGCGGGAATCCCCGGCGCCGGCAGCGCCTCCTTTCTCGGAGCAGGCACGCGCCGCAGCCCTTGCGGAAACCATGGACTTGAGGGCGGCCAGCCAGCAGCTCGCAGACGGATCGTCCGGCGCCCGCCGGCAGCTGTTTTCGCACACTGTGACTTTGCTGACTACGCAGGCAAGGGCGCTCCTTGTACCGGGCGGCGCCACCGCCAGTTCTGCGGTAGGCGCAGGTTCGGCGGCCGGCTCAACGGGAACCGCCGGCGCGTCCGGAACCACAGGGCCCGCCGCCACGGCATCATCGGGTGCAGCAACCTCCGGCACGGCAACACTGCCGGCGCTGGTGGCCGAGTTGTCCACGAGCGGCAAAGCACGTCTCGTCCATGCCGGGAAGGCCGACGGCGGGATGGCCCGCCTGCTTGCCGCGGTAGGAACCGCTCAGCTGCTTCAGGCGACGGCACTGGCACAGGCTGCCGGGACGCCGCCGCCTGCGCTCCAGGCGCCGGCGGCAACGCAGCGCAACGCGGCCACGGCGTGCTCCGTCGCCAGCCCCTCCGGATCACAGGATGGCGCCCAACCAGTCCCCGGTGGCCAGTCCACCCAAACATCGGAACCATCCGGCCGTGCCACGCTGGCAGCGGCGCTCAACCGGGTGGTCAGGACAGAAGTTGAAACCGTGTACGGCTACCAGGTGGCGCTGACGCGCCTGGACGGGCCGGCCGCGGACCAGGCCGCCTCCCTGCTTGCCACGCACGAAGCCCTGGCTGGCCAGGCAGAGGCGTACACGCGCGTTCACTGCGTGTCCGTTCCTCCCCGTGAACCGGGCTACACCCTGGGCACCTCGTTCCTTCAGAAACCGGCCGCGGGTCTGGCCAGCCTCGAGGCCGGAACTCTTCCGGTATATGGCGACCTCGTGGCCCTGAGCGACGGTGAGACCCGGCAGTGGGCCGTCTCCTCACTGGTCGCGGCTGCCCAGCGGACCACGCGCTGGGGCTCCGATCCGGGACCCGTACCGGGCATTGTGCTGGACACCGCGCTCCTGCCGGAGCTTCCGGAACCGGCTGCGCCTTCGCCGCGCCAGACGGGCGGCGGCGCAGCGGCAACACCCGCCGCACCTTAGCCGCCGGGCCGCCGGCGGCCGGGTTGTACGGAGTCGGCCGATGACATTTCCACTGGCAGGCGGCTGCCCCCAAGTGGTTTGCTGGACCCATGGAATCAGCGGACAAACCGGCGTTGCCCCCTGACGGGCTGCACGAGAATGAGCCCCACAACAACGACATCGTGCACCGCCTGAACTGGCTGCGTGCCGGGGTCCTCGGAGCCAACGACGGGATCGTGTCGGTCGCGGCAATTGTGGTGGGCGTCGCCGGCGCGACCAGCGAGCACGGCCCCATCCTCGCTGCCGGTGCTGCCGGACTCGTCGGCGGTGCTGTATCCATGGCCCTGGGCGAGTACGTCTCGGTCAGCAGCCAGAGCGACAGCCAGAAGGCGCTGATCGAGAAGGAACGGCGCGAACTGGCTGAGGAACCGGAAGAGGAGCTGCTGGAGCTCGCCGCGATCTACCGGAGCAAGGGCCTCAGCGAGGAAACAGCGCGGAATGTAGCCCGGGAACTGACCGAGCACGATGCCCTGGCCGCGCACCTTTCCGCGGAGCTCAACATCGATGAACAGGACATCGTCAGCCCCTGGCATGCCGCCTTTGCGTCAGCCATCGCCTTCACGCTGGGTGCCATACTGCCGATGCTCGCCATCCTGCTGCCTCCGGAAAACATTCGGGTTGCAGTGACGTTTGGAGCCGTACTGCTTGCCCTGGCCGTGACGGGCGCCGTCGGCGCGTGGATCGGCGGTGGCTCGAAAACCCGGGCGGGGGCACGCGTGGTGGTGGGCGGCGGCCTTGCCCTGGCCGCGACGTTCACCATCGGCAATCTGCTGGGCGCCAGCGGCATCGTGTAGGCGTACCCGGCCCGCCCCCTTCCACCTACCCAATCCGCGGGGTCCGCTCTACTACGCTGGTGCTGTGAGCCCGCCAGCAGACGTTCCCATCCCTCCGGACCTGACGCGCCGCTATTCCCGCAGCAGCGCCGGCAGGGCCTGGCTGGCGTCGCTGCCGGAAATGATCCGCGGCCGGCTGGACCAGTGGCAGCTTGAGCTTGACCTTGAACCGGGAGCTCTTCCGTGGAGCGGACACGGCGGTGTTGTGGTGCCGGTCCGCGCGGCAGGATCGGATGCGGTACTGAAGGTGGCCTTTCCGCATGATGAAGCGCTAGTGGAACGCCACGCGCTGGCCCTGTGGAACGGCCGCGGCGCGGTGAAGTTGCTGGCTTCCGACGCCGGAACGTGTTCCATGCTCCTTGAGCGCCTGGACGCGGTCAGGTCGCTCCGGACAGAGCCGATGGACACCGCCGTTGAGGTGTGGGGCGGTCTGATGCGGCAGCTGAGCCTGGCGCCCGACGGCCGGCCCCAGTGGCAGGAATTCGTGCACGTGGCCGCCCGGGCCGAACAGTGGAGCGACGACCTGCCCGCCGAATGGGAACAACTGGGCCGTCCGTTTCCCCGGTGGCTGCTGGAGGCAGCACTCGAGGTTTGTCAGACCAGGGGCGCTGTGGGCCGCCGCTCCTCCGTGGACGTCCTGGTGAACACGGACTTCCACTACCTCAACATCCTGGCCAGACCGGAAGCGCCCGGGCCTGGACCTGGAAGCACAACGGCCGGAACTACCGTCACCGACGGCTTCGCCGCCATCGACCCCCAGCCGATGGTCGGTGAGGCGGAATTCGCCGTGGCTCCCCTGCTCTGGAACCGGATACCGGACCTGCCCGCATCGGATCCGGCCGCCGGCCTGCTGGCGAGGTGCCATGACTTCAGTGTCGCGGCCGGGCTTGACCCGGAAGTGGCTCGGCAGTGGAGCCTGGCCCGGGAGGTGGACAACGCCCTGCACTACGCCTCGAGGCCGGGCCACGGCGGCGACACGGCACGCTCGCTGTGGGTGGCCAGCACACTTGCAGGGCGGACCCTGGACGGGCTTCCGGCTGCCCACGACTTGCCCGAACCGGGCGAGGACGCCATGAATGCCTCCCCGCCGCAGGGCCGTTAGGCCCGGACCCCTAGCGGACCGCTTCGACGGCTGCCCGCACGGCCTCCACAGCGGTAGCGACGTCGTCGGCGTCGGTGGTCCAGTTGCTGACAGATATGCGCACCACGTCCCTGCCGTGCCAGCGGGATCCGGACATCCACACCCTGCCGTCGGCAATGAGCCGGTCCGCCACGCGCCGGGTTGTGGCGTCATCGCCGAAAGCCACCGTGATCTGCGTGTAGCCGACGTCGTTGAGCACTTCCACCCCGTCAATTGCGGTGAGCTTTTCCGCGAGCTGGGCGGCGGACGAGGCCAGACGGCGTATCTGTTCGGCCACGCCGTCCCTGCCCAGGGACCTCAGCGCTGCCCAGACCGGCACCCCCCTGGCCCTGCGGGAGAGCTCGGGAACCCGCTGGCTGGGATCTCCGGTGCCGTCGGCATCCTGGAGGAGGTAGCTGGCGTTGAGCCCCATCGCGCTGCGCAGCGCCTGCGCGTCCCGAACGGCGACGACGCCGCAGTCGTAGGGGACGTTGAGGCTTTTGTGGGCGTCGGTGGCCCACGAGTCGGCCCGCGCCACACCGGCGGTCAGCCCCGCGAGTTCGGGTACCGCCGCAGCCCAGAGCCCGAAGGCCCCGTCCACATGCACCCAGGCACCGTGTGCCTTGGACACCGCAATGGCTGCCGCGAAGGGGTCGAAGGCTCCGGAGTGGAGGTTTCCGGCCTGCAGGCACACCAGCACCAGGGCAGGTCCACGTCCGTGGGCTCCGCCGGGTTGGGCGGCGCCGGCTGGAGCGGCGCCGGCATCAACCGCAGAAGCATGTTCCAGGGCGATCCGGTCCAGGGCACAGTCCAGCTCGGCGGCGTCGATGCGTCCCTGCCTGTCGGCCGGAACCACGGTGGGTCTTCCCAGGCCCAGGTAGCGCAGCGCTAGGTCCACGGTCTCGTGCCGTTCCTCCCCCACCAGGCAGTGGATACGGGGCGCCCCGAAAAGCCCGTCGCGTTCCAGGTCCCAGCCGGCGTCCTTGAGGAGCCGCCACCGGGCGGCCGCCAGCCCGGTGAAGTTGGCCATGGTGGCCCCGGTGACAAAACCGACGTCGGACTCCTCCGGCAGGCCCAACAGCTGCAGCAGCCAGTGGCCGGCGGCATCCTCGATGGCGGCGATGGCAGGGGTGGCGTAGCGGAGCACCGAGTTCTGGTCCCAGGAACTGACCAGCCAGTCGGCCGCCATGGCGGCCGGGAGGGTGCCGCCGATGACCCAGCCGAAAAAGCGTCCGGACGGCATGGCCATGAGGCCCGGTTCGGCGTGACTGGCCAGGTAGTCCACTACGTCGGCCGGGGCCATGCCGGACTGTGGCAGCGCTCCGTCGAACGCTGCGGCAAGTTCCCGGGCTGCCTTCTGCGGACCTACCCGGCGGCTGGGCTGGCTTTCCAGCCAGCGCATGGCGTGCCGGACGGCTGCGGCCAAGGTGTCCCGGTACGGTTCCGCACCTGCTGACATAGAGGCATGCTACGCCGTCCCGGGACCGCCCGCGAGGACGCGTTCAGCTCAGGCGAAGTTCTCCTGCCAGACATCGAAGGCGAGCTTGACGATCAGGGCAAAAACCACCACGAGGAACACCACGCGCACGAATTTGCTGCCCTGCTTCACAGCAGTGCGCGCGCCGAGGTAGCCACCGGCCATGTTCGCCGCGCCCAGCAGCAGGCCGACCCCCCAGAGCAGGGAGCCGTGCGGGAGGAAAAATATGAGCGCCCCGGCGTTCGTGGCCACGTTGACGATTTTCGCCTTGGCACTTGCCTCCAGGAACGCATACCCCATCGCCGAGACCAGCGCGATCACCAGGAACGATCCGGTGCCCGGTCCAATCAGGCCGTCGTAGAACCCGATGACGGCGCCGATGGCACAGGCCACTACATAATGCGTGTGACCGTCGTGCCGGAGCTCGGTGACGTGGCCGGCGTCGGGCTTAAGAGCCGTGAACAGCGCGACGGCGACCAGGGCCACCACGATGATCGGCTTGAACACCTCCGCCGGCAGCCGGGTGGCCAGCAGCGCCCCGCCAAAGCTGCCGGCCAACGCGATCACGGCCATCGGCAATGCCGTCCGCAGATCGGGTCGGACGCGGCCGTAGTAGGTCACGGCGCTGGTGGTGGTGCCGAAGATGGAGCCCATCTTGTTGGTGCCCAATGCCTGTACCGGGGTGATCCCCGGCACGAGCAGCAGCGCCGGCAGCTGCAGCAGGCCGCCGCCGCCCACGACGGCGTCCACCCAGCCTGCGGAGAAGCCAGCCACCACTATCAGGACGATAGTGGCGAGCTGGATCGATTCGAACCCGGAAACCACTTAGGGGGTCGGGCGTCAGTTGCTGCGGACGGCGTTGACCACGTAGTCAACGGCCTTGTCCACGGCCACGTTCTCAGCCTCGCCGCTGCGGCGGTCCTTGATTTCGACGACGCCGTCCGCCAGTCCCTTACCGACGGCAAGGATGGTGGGCACGCCCACAAGCTCGGCGTCGCCGAACTTGACGCCCGGGGACACCTTGGGCCGGTCGTCGTAAATGACCTCCAGGCCCGCGCCTTCCAGCTCGAGGGCGAGCTGCTCAGCAGCGGCGAAGATCTCCTCGCCGCGGCCGACTGCGACGACATGCACGTCGGCCGGAGCCACGGAGCGGGGCCATACGAGGCCCTTGGCGTCGTGGTTGGATTCCGCCAGGGCGGCCACGGCACGGGTAACGCCCACGCCGTAGGAGCCCATGGTGACCACCACCTGCTTGCCGTTCTGGTCAAGGACCTTCAGTTCCAGCGCTTCGGCGTACTTGCGGCCCAGCGCGAAGATGTGTCCCATCTCGATGCCGCGTGCAGTCTCGAGCGGTCCGGAGCCGTCCGGGGCTTCGTCACCGGCGCGCACTTCGGTGCATTCGATGACGCCATCCCAGGTGAAGTCGCGTCCCGCGACGAGCCCGAACACGTGCTTGCCGGCCATGTTGGCGCCGGTCACCCAGGCCGTGCCGTTGACGACGCGCGGATCCACCAGGTACAGGAGCTTGGCGGCGCCTTCCAGGCCAAGGAGGGGGGCGTTCTGGGACATGCCCGGGCCGAGGTAACCGCGCACGATGAGCGGGTTGCGGGCCAGGTCCTCCTCGCCCGCGGCTTCAACGGCGATTTCACCGGCGACAGGGAGGTAGGCGCCGATGCTGGCCTCGACGCGCTTGAGGTCGACACCCCGGTCGCCGGGGACGCCGAGGACCACGATCTGGCGCTCCCCGGTGGGCAGGGTGACGGCGAGAACAACGTTTTTGAGCGTGTCAGCGGCAGTCCAGGGACCGCCGTCGGCCTCGCTGCGCGGCACGAGTTCGTTGGAGGCAGCCACGAGCGTGTCGATCGTGGGGGTGTTCGGGGTATCGCGGATTTCCGCCGCCGGAGCATTGGTGAAGTCGATCTCGGCCGGAACCACCGTGGTCACGGCTTCGACGTTGGCGGCGTAGCCGCCGGCCGACCGCACGAAGGTGTCCTCACCGACGTCGGTGGGGTGCAGGAATTCCTCGCTCTTGGAGCCGCCCATGGCACCGGCCGTGGCCGTCACGGGAATCACTTCCAGGCCCAGCCGCTCGAAGATCTTCAGGTACGCCGCCCGGTGGGCGGCGTAGCTGGCGTCCAGCCCGGCGTCGTCGACGTCGAACGAGTACGAGTCCTTCATGATGAATTCGCGGCCGCGGAGGAGGCCGGCGCGCGGACGTGCCTCGTCGCGGTACTTGTTCTGGATCTGGTAAATGCTCAGTGGCAGGTCCTTGTACGAGGAGTACAGGTCCTTGACCAGAAGAGTAAACATCTCCTCGTGCGTGGGGGCCAGCAGGTAGTCGCCGCCCTTGCGGTCCTTCAGCCGGAACAGCCCTTCGCCGTATTCGGTCCAGCGGTTGGTGGCCTCGTAGGGTTCCTTCGGGAGCAGCGCGGGGAAGTGGACTTCCTGGGCGCCGATTTCTGCCATCTCTTCGCGGATGATCTGTTCCACCTTCCGCAGGACGCTCAGTCCCAGCGGCAGCCAGGTGTAGATGCCCGGAGCCGCGCGGCGGATGTAGCCCGCGCGCACGAGCAGCCGGTGGCTGGCCACCTCGGCGTCGGCGGGGTCTTCACGCAGGGTGCGCAGGAAAAGCTTGGAGAGTCGAAGAACCACGGGTAGGTGTCCGTTTCTGGGGGAAGTGCTGATTGTCTGGGTACTAATCTACCGGCTGGGCAGCAGTACAGGTTTCCGGACCCTGTGGCTGCTGAACAGAAAAGCCACGCCCCGCAGGAGAAGCCCCTGGCCGCTTCCGGCTGGTCATCCCTGTGGTGGCGTGGCTTCGCG
The DNA here is from genome assembly GCF_042791415.1 of Arthrobacter sp. NPDC056691. NCBI lineage: Bacteria > Bacillati > Actinomycetota > Actinomycetes > Micrococcales > Micrococcaceae > Arthrobacter > Arthrobacter sp. NPDC056691. The sequence goes on along the minus strand of NZ_JBHTXX010000025.1, from coordinate 52,625 downwards.
GCCGGTCATGCCGCTAATTCTCTGAGACCACCCGAGTCCGAAAACGCGGTTAGAAAGAACCTATGTGATAGCGGTCACCGATTCAAATCCGGTTTGGCCGGGGTCTTGGCCGCAGCTAGAAGAGAACTGTGGCGAAGGTCCCCACCTGCCGGAAACCTACGCGTTCGTACGTCGCCCTCGCCCGGGAGTTGTAGTCGTTGACATACAGGCTGGTCACGGGCGCCATTTTCTGGGCCAGCAGCACCACGGCCGCCATGTAGCCGGCGCTCAGCCCGAGTCCACGGTGGCCGGGGTTCATCCATACGCCCTGGACCTGGGTGACCTCGGCGGTGACAGCACCCAGCTCGGCCTTGAACACGACTTCGCCGTCCTTCAGGTGGACCAGGGAGTGTCCCTGCCGGATCAGGCCTGCCACCCGGCGGCTGTAAAAGTCGCGGCCCCCAAGGTAGGGCGAGTAACCAACCTCTTCCTCGAACATCGCTGCACAGGCAGGGAGGATGGCGTCGAAATCTGCGTACTGCCCGTACCCCAGCGCCCAGTTCGGTTCAACGGCCGGGGGGCCGGAAATGGTCATGAGGGGCTGGTCGGGCCGTACCTCGTGGGCCACGTGCCCCAGCTCCTCCAGCCGGCTGTGCAACGCAAGCACCGTTCCGGCCGGTCCGAAGATCGACGCGTACCGGCGCCCGGAGCGGTGGGCCGCATCAGCCACCGGTCCGGCAAGCTCGGGGTCGAGCTGGACGGGGACCAGATTGGCGCCTGCCCAGCAGGCGCCAACCAGCACGTCGTCGTCGAAAACGCCCAGGACGTTGGCTCCGCCCGGGGTGGGCGCGGCAGAGTCTGTTGACTCCAGGTGCGCCAGGATGAACACGTTGGCAACGGGATCGATTTCTGCCAGTTCGCGCAGTTGTCGGGTGTCCCCAACACCCAGTACCCGGACGGTGGCACCGTCCGGGGCGGCGCCGTCCTTATGAGACGCTAACCACGGGGCTACCCTTGACAGCATCTTCGCCATCGGCCTCCCCCATCTCTTCCGCGATACGCATGGCCTCTTCGATCAGTGTCTCAACAATCTGGCTCTCGGGGACAGTCTTGATGACCTCGCCCTTCACAAATATCTGGCCCTTGCCATTGCCGGAGGCGACGCCGAGGTCAGCTTCCCGTGCTTCGCCCGGACCATTGACGACGCAGCCCATGACGGCGACGCGCAGCGGGATCTCCATCCCCTCGAGGCCGGCGGTGACCTGCTCGGCGAGGGTGTAGACGTCAACCTGGGCGCGCCCGCACGACGGGCACGAGACGATTTCCAGCTTGCGGGGGCGCAGGTTCAGCGACTGCAGGATCTGGTTGCCCACCTTGATCTCCTCGACGGGAGGGGCGGACAGGGAGACGCGGATGGTGTCGCCGATGCCTCGCGAGAGCAGGGCGCCGAAGGCTGTGGCTGACTTGATGGTGCCCTGGAACGCCGGGCCCGCCTCCGTGACGCCCAGGTGCAGCGGCCAGTCGCCCTTCTCGGCAAGCATCTCGTACGCCGCCACCATGATCACCGGGTCATTGTGCTTCACGGAGATCTTGAAGTCGTGGAAGCCGTGTTCCTCGAACAGTGAGGCTTCCCAGACCGCGGATTCCACGAGGGCCTCGGGGGTTGCCTTGCCGTACTTCTTCAGGATGCCCGGTTCCAGCGAACCTGCGTTCACGCCGATGCGGATGGACGTGCCGTGGTCCTTGGCCGCCTTGGCGATCTCCTTGACCTGGTCGTCGAACTTGCGGATGTTGCCCGGGTTGACGCGCACCGCAGCGCAGCCGGCCTCGATGGCCGCGAAGACGTACTTCGGCTGGAAATGGATGTCGGCGATGACCGGGATCTGCGACTTCCGGGCGATGATCGGAAGCGCTTCAGCGTCATCGGCGGACGGGCAGGCCACACGGACGATGTCACAGCCGGAGGCCGTCAGCTCGGCAATCTGCTGCAGCGTGGCGTTGATGTCCGTGGTGGGCGTGGTGGTCATCGACTGCACGCTGATGGGGAAATCGGAACCGACGCCGACGGAGCCTACCTTGATCTGACGCGTCTTGCGTCGCGGGGCAAGGACGGGCGGCGGTGCGGATGGCATTCCCAGGCTGACCGAGGTCACGTGGACTCCTTGAATTCGAAAATCGGTGGTGCGGGGCGGCTAGGCTGCGTGCTCAGCCAGGAGACCGGTCACGGGTGCCCATTCGGTGGTTCGCGTGCCGGAAATGACGCCAGCTGCCGCGAAGGGATCCTGCCGGAGGATCTCGTTGAGTGCGGCTTCGTCGGCCGCCTTGAAAATGAGCAGGGCGCCTGCGCCGTCGCCGTAGGGTCCGCTGGCAAGAAGGGTGCCGTCCTGCGCCAGTCCTGCAGTCCACTCACGGTGTGCGGGGCGGGTGGCCGCGCGCGTTTCGGAGGACTCGGCGTCGTATACGTACTCAACAGCAAAAACAGTCATAGAGACACCCTATCCCGCAGCAGGGCTAGCCGAGGAGCACGACCTTTGTGAAGGCGGCAACTCCCGCCGCCCAGAGCATGGAGGCCAGGGTGCCGATGATGAACCGCTCCGCAGCCACGGGCGTTTCCTTGAGCTCCGCGAACCGGCCCAGGCCCTTGATGGCCACCACATACGCGATGGCCACGGGCTGCCCGGCGAGGATGGCCAAGCAGACAGCCAGCCGCTCGAGCACTCCGATGATGGCCCCGCCCCGGAGAATCCGTGTGGCCGGAGCCGCGCCTCCGGGTTCCGGCGCGGCGGCGCTCCCGGCGTCCACCGTGATGTCACCGTTCACCGTGTTGCCCCTATCGTCTGCGGCCCGGCTGTCGGCAGTGGCGGGACTGTCCACGGTCACGTCCGCCGACGGATCGTCAGCGCCGTCCCTGCCTGTGGCGGCGGCATCGGCTTTGTCGTCGATAGTGCGGGCCAGGCGGAAAACCAGCGCTGTGACAGGCCAGCCTACGAACCCGGCCGTCAGCAGGGCGGCTGCGATCCAGACAGCGTTCACGGTTCTCCTCGGTTGTCGTCGCCGTCCTGGTTTCCAGAGATGGGGTTCTCGGGGGTGGGGTTCTCAAGATTGAGGCGGTGGGCGGTCGCCAGCAGCATTTTCACCGCTGGCCTTGCCGCCCATTCTTCCTGCCAGCCCGACCGGAGGACGGCCCGGCTCACCGACTGCTCACTGATTCCCAGTTCCCCGGCGGTCTGTTTCTGCAGTCCGTGGCGTCCAGGACCCTGCTCGGTGCCGGCCCCGCCCTTCGCCCGGAGGGCATCCACCACACGCCACTGGGCCTCAGTCCGCTCCTGCACCAGCCTCCCGACCAGCCGCAGCACCGCCTCGGCGTTGGCGCACGCCTCGGCCGCCTCGTGCCCGCGGCTCCCCGCAACCACGGCCGCGGGGACATGGCTCGCGGCCGACTTGGCCCGTTCCACCGCCCTCCGCGCCGCGACAAACGCGGCTCCGGATCCTTCCCGGGGGCTGGCATCCGGTGGCAGGGTTCCCGGACCCACGCCGATTCCCACGTACCAGTGGCCGCTTCGCAGGGCCTGCAGCGCCACGTCGACCACGAGGGCCGGGTCCTGCAGAACCCCCTGCACTTCGTCGCCGACGGAGCGTTCAAAGCGGACACCGGGATGGCCAGCGAGGGCTCCGAGGAGCTCGGGCACACGGTCCACGTCATTGGTGCTGCCACGCTGGTCGATGGTTAGAACGTACATGACTAAACCGTATCCGGCTTATATTCACAGATCAATCATTTCGAGCTGATTTTTGATAATCAGCCGGAAAGAGCTTATAAAAAAAGATCAGCCGAAGAGATTCACCGGCTTAACGATGTCCGCATAGATCAGCAGCGCGCCCATTCCCATGAGCAGCGCGGCCACCACATAGGTCACCGGCAGCAGCTTCGCGATGTCAAACGCGCCCGGGTCGGGTTTGCCGAACAGCTTCGCGACCCGCCGCCGCACGGCCTCGAAGAGTGCGCCGGCCACGTGGCCGCCGTCGAGCGGGAGCAGCGGGATCAGGTTGAAAACGGCAAGGGCAAAGTTCAGCCCGGCGAGGAGTCCCACCAAGGCGGCAAGCCGCGCCTGGGCCGGCACTTCCTCCATTGCGGCCACCTCGCCCGCCACGCGGCCCACGCCCACCACACTGATGGGGCCGTTGGGGTCGCGGGGTTCTTCGCTGAACGCCGCCTTGGCAACTCCAACTACCCGGGCCGGCAGGTTGAGCACCACCCCGGCCACCTGTTTGATGTTCTCCCCTGCCATGGGCAGGACGGACGACGCCGGCTGGGGAACCAAGGCGGTCTGCGCACCGATGCCCAGGAAGCCGACGTCCTGGTACAGGAGCTTTCCGGCGTCGTCCTTCGCCTGGCGACCGTCCGCCCCGACCACCGGGCGTGCGGACAGCACGGGGGTGACGGTGCTGGTCACCGGCGAGCCGTTGCGCACCACGGTGATGGACACTTCCTTGCCGGCGGAAGCACGGATCCAGCCCGTCAGCTGGTCCCAGCTGGTGACGGTTTTCCCGTCGAAGGCGGTGATGACGTCGTTGGGCTTGAGCTGGGCTGCAGCTGCCGGTGTCGGCTTGCAGTCCGCCGAGTTTGGATCGACGGTCTCCCCCACCTTCACCTGGCACTTGGAGACATCGGCGATGGTGGTGGTGGGCTCGGAAATGCCGAAGCCCATGAGGAGCACCGCCGTGAGTACGAGGCCGATCAGCAGGTTCATGGCCGGGCCGCCGAGCATGATGATGATCTTCTTCCAGACCGGGAGCCGGTAGAACACGCGGTGCTCATCCCCGGGTCCCACATCCTCGTGCGCCATGGAACGGGCCTCGCTGGCCAGCGTCTGGAACATGCCGGTGCTGGACGGGCGCACGGAACCGTCCACCTTGTTGGGCGGGTACATGCCGATCATCGACACATAACCGCCAAGCGGAAGCGCCTTGAAGCCGTACTCGGTCTCACCCTTTTTGGTCGACCAGATGGTGGGACCGAAGCCGATCATGTACTTGGTGACGCGCACCTTGAACAGCTTGGCGGGCACCAGGTGGCCCACCTCATGCAGCGCAATAGATACCGCGATGCCGACCGCCACAAAGACGACACCAAGGATAAAGAGAATGACGGGACTCATGCTTGAGATCTGCTGCTTCCTAGAGACTGCTCACTGCTAAACGTTCGTGGGTGCGCGCACGTGCCCATTTCTCAGCATCGAGCACGGATCCGACCGTCAGCCCGGAGGAACCCGAGTGTTCGCTGAGGACGGCCTCGATGGTGTCCACGATGTCCGTGAACCGGATCCTGCCTGCGTGGAAAGCCACGACGGCTTCCTCGTTGGCGGCGTTGAACACTGCGGGATAGGTGCTTCCCAGTCCCGCGGCGTCCTTGGCAAGCCGGACGGCGGGAAAGGCTACGGCGTCCAGCGGCTCGAACGTCCAGCTGGTGGCACGGGTCCAGTCGCAGGGCGTGGCCGCGCTGGGCACCCGGTCCGGCCAGCCCAGGCCCAGCGCAATCGGCAGGCGCATGTCCGGCGGCGACGCCTGGGCAATGGTCGAACCATCCACGAACTGCACCATCGAGTGGATCACGGACTGCGGGTGGACCACCACGTCGATCCGGTCCAGGGGAATGTCGAACAGCAGGTGCGCCTCAATGACTTCCAGGCCCTTGTTCACCAGGCTGGCCGAGTTGGTGGTGACCATCAGGCCCATGTCCCAGGTGGGGTGGGCCAGCGCTTCTTCGGGGGTCACGGCGAACAACTCTTCGCGGGTACGGCCGCGGAAGGGCCCGCCCGAGGCAGTCAGGATGAGCTTGTCCACCTCTGCGGCGGTCCCGGAGCGCAGGCATTGCGCGATGGCCGAGTGCTCGGAGTCAACCGGCACGATCTGCCCCTCCGCTGCGGCGGCCTTGACCAGCGACCCGCCAACGATCAGGGATTCCTTGTTGGCCAGCGCCAGGGTTGCGCCGGATTCCAGTGCGGCGAGCGTGGGCGCCAGCCCGATCGAGCCCGTAATGCCGTTGAGCACCACGTCCGCCTTCACGGCAGCGATCCTGGCCGAGGCGTCGGGGCCGGCGATGATCTCGGGACGGTACTGTCCGATCCCCGCTGCGCGCGCGGCGTCATTGATCAGGTCCCGGAGGCGCCCGGGATCGCCGTCGGCGATGCCCACGGCACCGGCCCGCGTATGCACGGCCTGCCGGGCAAGAAGTTCGAGGTTGCCGCCCCCGGCGCTCAGCGCCACAACCTCGAAAAGGTGCGGGGCGCCGTCGACGACGTCAATCGCCTGGGTGCCGATGGAACCGGTGGATCCGAGAATGACGATGGTGCGCGGCTGGCTGGCTGGACGGCTGGAGCCGGAAGTCTGCATGCCTTAAGTATCTCGCACCGCCGCCGGCCGCCGAACGCGGAGCGCTTCCACGGCCGGCGTAGCTGGGTGTTGATCGAATTGCCATAAAGGGCCGCAGGAGGGACTTGCGGAGCGGCCATTTTTGGCAATGTGGTGAGCATCCTCCGAGCCGCAACACCAACGGCAGGGAAGCCCATCCAGGGCAACCGGCAGCACCTTGACGCGCTTCCGGGCCGGGGTAACGTGGTGCCCGTGGACTGGGCCGCGTGGTTCGATGCGCCGGACTATGAATTCGCCCGGCAGGTGCTGCAGCGCGGTGTCGCCGCACTCTATCTCGTTGCGTTCCTCTCCTCCCTCAACCAGTTCCCCGCACTTCTCGGCGAGCGCGGCCTCCTTCCGGTTCCGGACTACCTCAAATCGTTCAGCCGGATGCGCAGGCCAACCCTGTTCCGCTGGCGTTACTCAGACCGGCTGTTCCGGGCCGTCTGCGCAATGGGGCTGGCCATCTCCGGCCTCCTGGTTCTCGGCCTCCCCCAGCTGGGCCCGCCATGGCTGCCGCTCATCGCGTTCCTGGCGCTGTGGCTGCTCTACATGTCGGTGGTCAACGTGGGGCAGACGTTCTACGGGTTCGGCTGGGAGATGCTGCTGCTGGAGGCCGGCTTCACCGTGGCCTTCCTGGGCTCCGACCAGACCGATCCGCCCCGGACCATCCTGATCCTCGTGGCCTGGCTGGTGTTCCGGCTGGAATTCGGTGCCGGCATGATCAAGATCCGCGGCGGCCGGGAGTGGCGTGACCTCACGGCCCTGTACTACCACCACGAGACCCAGCCGATGCCGGGCCCCCTAAGCCGGCAGGCGCACCTGCTGCCGAAGCCATTCCACCGGCTCGAGGTGGTGGGCAACCACTTCGCCCAACTGGTGGTGCCGTTCTTCCTCTTCGCGCCCCAGCCGCTGGGCAGCATCGCGGCGGGCGTCATCATCTTCACCCAGCTGTGGCTGGTGTCCAGCGGCAACTTCGCGTGGCTCAACTGGATCGCGATCGTGCTGGCCTTCGCCGGCGTCAGCGACTCCGTGGCGCATGCGGTGCTGCCGATCATTCCGCTGGACTGGCACACCACCGGGGAGACGCCGCTGTGGTGGCTTCTCATCACGCTGGCCGCCTCGCTGCTCCTGGTGGTCCTCAGCTACTGGCCCATCCGCAACCTGTTCTCCCACTACCAGCTGATGAACGCCAGCTTCAACCGCTGGCAGCTGGTGAACACGTACGGCGCGTTCGGCACCGTGACGAAGCAGCGCATCGAAGTGGCGGTGGAGGGCACCCTGGACGACGAACCGGACGACGCCGCCGACTGGCGCGAGTACGGCTTCAAGGGAAAACCCGGCGACGTGCGCCGGCTGCCCCGCCAATGGGCTCCCTACCATCTGCGGCTGGACTGGCTCATGTGGTTCCTGCCCCTGCGCACCATCCACGAGGAATGGTTTTACGCTTTCCTGGGCAAACTGCTGGAAGCTGATACAGCGATGCTGCGGTTGCTGCGCCGTGACCCGTTCGACGGCGAACGCCCCCGCTGGGTACGCGCCCGCACCTACCTCTATCGCTTCGCCACCCGGGCGGAGTTCCGGGAGACCGGCCAGCGCTGGATCCGGACGCCGCTCTACGAGGCGATCCCGCCCATTTCCCTGCGGGCAGGGAAATGATGGCGTTCCAAAGATAGCGGGGCCGACGGCGGCCTGCCGGGCCCTGATACACGGCTCACGGCAGGCTACCGGGCCCTGGGGCTACTTTGATCTGCGCAGCACCGACTCCGCGTGCCGAAGGATGGGGCCGTCGATCATCCGGCCCTGGTACTGGAACACGCCCGCCCCGGCTTGCTTTGCTGCCTCCAGCAGGTGCGTGGCGGCGGACACCTCCTCGCCCGAGGGTGCGTAGGCGGCCCGGACGGCGGCCACCTGGCTGGGGTGGATGCAGGCCTTGGAGCCAAACCCGGACGCCGCGGCGTCCCGGGCTTCCGCGGCGAGCCCGTCAAGGTCGGGGATGTTCACGTAGACCGCGTCCACGGCCTGCTTGCCGGCTGCGCCCGCTGCCAGGAGCACCGAGGAGCGGGCGTGCAGCGCAACAGCGCGGTAGCCGCCGTCGTCGTTCCTGCTGGACGTGCCGCCGAGGAACGCAAGCAGGTCCTCCGCCCCCCACATCATGGCCACCACGTTGGGTTCGGCGGCAATGGCGGGTGCGTGGACCACACCCGCGGCCGTCTCGCACAGGGCTATCACGTGGAAGTCCGGAAGGGCCCGGAGTTGGCTGGCGCTCTCCGCCTTCGCCAGCATGACGGTGCGGTAGGGGGTGTGGGCCAGGCAGTGCAGGTCCTTTTCGAAGTCCTCGGTGCCGGCCGGGTTGATCCTGATGATGGTGCGGCTGGGATCCAGCTCCGGGCCCTCGCCGGAGCCGCCGAGCTGGGCCAGGATGGCGCCCCGTGCCCGCTGCTTGTCCGGCGCCGCTACGGCGTCCTCGAGGTCCAGAATGACGGCGTCGGCGCGTTCGGCGGCCTTTTGGAAGCGTTCGGGACGGTCGGCAGGGCAGAAAAGCAGGGCGGGGCCCATCACAAAAGTCATAGACTCATTGTCCGATTATTTGCCCCGCTGCGCCTCTATATGCGCATCGCGCGTCCACATGAGGCAGCTCCGCGTGGCCAGCGCCACCACCGTTCCGCCCTGGTTGCGCCCCGTGTGCTGCATGGTGACTACGCCCTGCCCCGGCCGTGAGCCGGACAGCCGTTTCCCGGTAATGACGGTCTCCGTATAAAGCGTGTCACCGTGATAGAGCGGGTGCGGGAAGGAGACGTCCGTCAGCCCCAGCTGCGCAATGATGGTGCCCTGGGTCAGCTGGCCGACGGACTGCCCCACCACCGTCGCCAGCGTGAACATCGAGTTCACCAGCCGCTGGCCGAAGGGCTGGCCCGCGCTCCAGGCCGCGTCCAGGTGCAGCCCCTGCGTGTTCATGGTCATGGTGGTGAACAGCACGTTGTCCGTCTCCGTGACGGTCCGACCGGGTCGGTGGGCGTAAACGACGTCTTCCTCGAGCTCCTCGAAGTAGAGCCCGCGCTGCTCGATGACACGCGCACCGCCGGTGGTTGAGCCTGTCGAAACCGCGCTCATACGGTGAGTTCCTGGTCTTCCTCGAACAGCTCCGCACCGGTGGCCGCGGCAACATCCTCCGCCGACACGTTCGGGGCCAGTTCGCGCAGGACCAGCCCGTCGGGGGTGACGTCCAAGACAGCGAGGTCGGTGATGATCCGGTCCACGCAGGCCTTGCCCGTCAAAGGCAGCGAGCAGCGTTCCACGATCTTCGGTTTCCCGCTGCGGTCCACGTGCTCCATCATGACGATCACCTTTTTGGCGCCAAAGACCAGGTCCATTGCCCCGCCCATCCCCTTGACCATCTTTCCGGGGATCATCCAGTTGGCGAGGTCCCCGTTGGCGGCCACCTCCATGGCGCCGAGCACTGCCACATCCACGTGGCCGCCGCGGATCATGCCGAAGGACTGCGCGGAGTCGAAGAACGCGGCGCCCTTGTTAACGGTGACGGTCTCCTTGCCGGCGTTGATGAGGTCCGGGTCCACCTCGTCCTCGCCGGGGTAGGGGCCGACGCCAAGGATGCCGTTTTCGGAGTGCAGGACCACCTCAACGCCGGCCGGGATGTAGTTGGGAATCAGGGTGGGCATGCCGATGCCGAGGTTCACGTACTGGCCGTTGCTCAGCTCCTGGGCCACCCGGGCGGCGAGCTCGTTGCGTGTCCAGCCCTTGCCCTCGGGGTGGGAGGATGCTGCACGCCGGTACTCGTGACGGACGGCCTCGGGGCGCGGGGGCGCCCCCTGCGAGCTGTTCGACTCCATGGCTACGCTCCTGCCTGTTCGCTGGTTCCTGTGCTTCCTGCCGTGCCGGTGGTTTGTGCCGTGCCGGTGCTGCCCGGCTGGGCTGCGGATGCCGCGGACAGCGCCACCGTCCGCTTCTCAATGCGTTTCTCGGACTCGGGCACCACCACCACCCGCTGGACGAAGATGCCGGGCAGGTGGACGTGCTCGGGATCCAGTTCGCCCGGTTCCACGAGTTCCTCCACCTCCGCGATAGTGATCCGTCCTGCCATGGCGCAGAGCGGGTTGAAGTTCATGGCTGTGGCGTGGAAGACCAGGTTCCCGTGGCGGTCGCCCTTCCAGGCGTGGACCAGGCCGTAGTCAGGGGTCAGTGATTCCTCGAGGACGTAGTCGACGCCGTCGAAGCTCCGCACTTCCTTGGCCGGGGATGCGATGGCGATGCCGCCGTCGGCGTCGTACTTCTGCGGCAGGCCGCCGTCGGACACCTGCGTCCCCACCCCCGCCTTCGTGTAAAAAGCGGGGATGCCGGCGCCGCCTGCGCGCAGCTTCTCGGCCAGGGTGCCCTGCGGGGTGAGGACCACCTCCAGTTCGCCGGCGAGGTACTGCCGGGCGAACTCCTTGTTCTCCCCCACGTACGAGCTGACAGTCCGGCGGATCCTGCCGTCCCGGAGGAGTATTCCCAGCCCCCAGTCGTCAACGCCGCAGTTGTTGCTGACAGTCTCCAGGTCCCTGGTGCCATGGCGGTGGAGGGCATCGATGAGCGCCACCGGGATCCCGCACAGTCCAAAACCCCCGACGGCGAGCGACGCGCCGTCGGATATGTCGGCGACCGCTTCGTCAGCGCTGGCAACAACCTTGTCAATCATCGTTGATCCTTTCGGCGTCTCCACAGACCTTCGACAAACACAGACTCCCGGCAGACACGGCCACCGGGGCCGCTAGAGCCCCAGTTCCCGGGCGATCAGCATCAGCTGGACCTCCGTGGTGCCCTCCCCGACCTCCAGGATCTTGGAGTCCCGGTAGTGGCGCGCCACGGTGAACTCATTGATGAAGCCATAGCCGCCGAATACCTGGGTGGCATCCCGCGCGTTGTCCATGGCCGCCTCGCCTGCGACCATCTTAGCTATGGCCGCCTGCGTCTTGAACGGCTTGCCGGCGAGCATCCGGGCGGCCGCATCGTAGTAGGCAAGACGGGCCGTATGGGCCCGTGCCTGCATGCGGGCGATCTTGAAGGCGATGGCCTGGTGCTTGCCGATATTGGTCCCGAAGGCGCTGCGGTCCTTGGCGTAGCGGACCGACAGATCCACGCAGCCCTGCGCGGCGCCGGTGGCCAGGGCCGCGATGGCGATCCTGCCTTCGTCCAGGATGGACAGGAAGTTGGCGTAGCCGCGGCCCCGCTCCCCCAGCAGGTTCGCCTCGGGTACGGTGACGTCCCGCAGTGTCAGCGGATGCGTGTCCGAAGCATTCCAGCCCACTTTGTTGTAGGCCTTCTCAGCTTTGAAGCCGGGCGTGTCGGTGGGCACCAGGATGGTGGAGATCTCCTTCCTGATGCTGCCGTCCTTGCGTTCCTGCTGGCCTGTGACGGCGGTGACCGTGACCAGCTTGCTGATGTCCGTTCCCGAGTTGGTGATGAATTCCTTGTTGCCGTTGATGACCCAGTTTTTGGCGTCTGCGTCGCCTTCGAGCCGGGCCGTGGTCTTCGTGCCGCCGGCGTCGGAGCCCGCCTCCGGCTCGGTCAGGCCGAAGCCGGCGAGCGCCTTGCCGGATGCAAGCAGCGGCAGCCATTCCTGCTTCTGTGCCTCCGTGCCGAAGCGGTAAACGGGCATGGCGCCGAGGGACACCCCTGCCTCCAGCGTGATGGCGACGGACTGGTCCACCCGCCCCAGCTGTTCCAGGGCGAGGGCCAGGGCGAAATAGTCGCCGCCCATGCCGCCGTACTCCTCCGGGAACGGCAGTCCGAACAGCCCCATGTCCGCCATCTGCGCCACCACCTCGTAGGGGAAGCTGTGTTCCTCATCGTGCTTGGTGGAGACGGGGGCCACCACCTCGTCGGCGAACTCGCGGACGGTCTTGCTGAGGTCCTGGTATTCCTCGCTGAGGTCAAAATCGGCCACGGCTAGGCCTCCTTACGTTCTTCTGTTGGATCCTGGGTTGCGGAGCCCGCCGTTTCGGGGCCGGCTGGCTGGTCCGCGTGAATGGTGGCAACGACCTGGTCGGCCTTGACCAGGTCCCCTGTGGTGACGGTGATATGGGCGGTGCCGGCGACCTCGGCCACGAGCTGGTGCTCCATCTTCATGGCCTCCACGGACAGCAGCACCTGTCCCGCCGTCACCGGGTCGCCGTCGTGCACAGCGACGGAGACGACGGTCCCGGGCATGGGTGACCGGACTTCCGGATCGGCTGCGCCCTCTTCCCGTTCGACGGCGGCAAGCACCCGCGCCAGGCGGGACTCGCGGGTGAGCACCTCCAGCCGGCAAGCCCAGCCACCGCTGCCCAGGAAGAGCTCCGTCGGCACCGTGTTGTCGGGACCCGGGGGTACGGGCCCCTTGTGCACCGGGGCGAGCGAGTACACCCGGGCTTCGTGGCCCAGAGTCAGCTCTGCGTGGTGGCGTTCCGGGAAACGAAGTGAGGCCGTGCGCTGCGGTCCGCCGTCGACGGCCACTGCCGCGGTGCCTTGCCCTACTGAGCCGTACACCTCAACCGTGGCGACACCGCCGCCGGGCGTCCCCAAACTGATGCGCAGTGGGGCTTGGGCGCCAAGCCTCCACCCGTCGCGGCGCTTCCACGGGTTTGTCCCGGCGGCCTGGGCGTCTTGCTCCTGCGCAGCAGCGACATAGACGGCAACCGCTGCTACCTCCATGTCGCCTGCACGGCGGAAGGAGAACTCCGGCATCTTGCGCTCGATAAGGCCGGTGTCGAGGCGGCCGGCGCGGACGTCGTCGTCATCGATCAGCAGCCGCAGGTATTCCACGTTGGTATCGATGCCAAGGACGGTGTACCCGGCGAGCGCCTCGTCCAGGGTGTCGAGGGCGGCGGCGCGGTCCTCACCCCACGCGATGACCTTGGAGATCATCGGGTCATAGCTCGAAGAGATTTCGAGGCCCTCCAGCAGCGCCGAGTCCACCCGGACGCGTCCCCGGGCTGTTTCGGCTTCGACACGGACGGGGGCGCTGGAGCGGGGCGCCGGCCCAGGCATCTCATCCAGCAGGAGCACGGTTCCCGTCGACGGCAGGAAGTTCTTCTCGGGGACCTCGGCGTACACCCGCGCCTCCACCGAGTGCCCGGCGAGCACGACGTCGTCCTGCTGGACTGTCAGCTCCTCGCCGGCGGCGGTGCGCACCTGCCACTCGACGAGGTCGATGCCGGTGACCATTTCCGTCACGGGATGCTCCACCTGCAGCCGGGTGTTCATTTCCATGAAGAAGAACTCATCCGGGGACTCGTCCGAAACGAGGAACTCCACGGTGCCGGCGCCGGTGTAGTGGACGCTGCGGGCGGCGTTGCAGGCGGCCTCACCGATCTTCGCCCGGACGGCCTCGCCGTCGGGCAGCGACTCCAGCAGCGGGGACGGCGCTTCCTCGATGACCTTCTGATGGCGCCGCTGCAGGGAGCATTCACGTTCCCCCAGGTGGATAACGTTTCCGTGCGTATCGGCCAGCACCTGCACCTCGATGTGCCGCGGGGACCTCACCAGCCGTTCCAGGAACAGGGTGTCGTCTCCAAATGCGCCCGCAGCCACTCGCCGCGCGGTGGCCAGGGCGGACGGCAGGTCCTCCGGGCGCTCCACGGCATGCATTCCCTTGCCCCCGCCGCCGGCAGAGGGCTTGATGAGCAGCGGAAAACCCACGCCCGGGGCGGCCGCCATCAGTTCCTCGTCGGTCATGCCGGGCTCGGCGATGCCCGGGACCACGGGAACGCCGTACCCTGCCACATGGTTCTTCGAGCGGATCTTGTCGCCCATGACGTCCAGGGCCTCCACCCCGGGGCCGATGAAAGTGATGCCGGCGGCCTCCAGTGACCTGGCGAAGTCCGCGTTTTCGCTCAGGAACCCGTAGCCGGGGTGCACCGCCTGGGCGCCGGTTTCCTGGCAGGCCCTGATGATCGCGTCAATGTTGAGGTAGCTCCGGGCCGCCGCGGCGGGGCCGATCCGGACTGCGGCGTCAGCTTCGCGCACGTGGCGGGCACCGGCGTCGGCATCGCTGTAGACCGCAACCGAACGGATGCCCATGGCACGCAGGGTTCTGATCACCCGGCAGGCAATCTCGCCGCGGTTGGCCACGAGGACGGTATGGAACATTGTTTCGTTGGTCATCTCGGGCTCACATTCGGAAGAGGCCGAAGGAGGTCTCCGGCAGCGGGACGCGGGAGACGACGTCGAGGGCCAGGCCCAGTACGGTGCGGGTGTCCGCGGGGTCGATCACGCCGTCGTCCCAGAGCCGCGCCGTGGAGTAGTAGGGGCTGCCCTGGTCCTCGTACTGCTGCCGGATGGGGGCCTTGAAGGCTTCCTCATCCTCGGCGGACCACTCCTGCCCGGCCGCCTCGAACTGGTCGCGCTTGACGGTGGCCAGGACACTCGAGGCCTGGTTCCCGCCCATGACCGAGATCCGGCTGGCCGGCCACATCCACAGGAAGCGCGGTGAATAGGCCCGGCCGCACATCGAGTAGTTGCCGGCACCGAAGGACCCGCCGATCACCACTGTCAGCTTGGGCACGCGAGTGGTGGCCACCGCGGTGACCATCTTGGCGCCGTTCTTGGCAATCCCGCCCTGCTCGTAGTCCTTGCCCACCATGAAGCCGGAGATGTTCTGCAGGAAGAGCAGCGGAATGCCGCGCTGGTCGCACAGCTCAATGAAGTGGGCGCCCTTGAGTGCCGACTCGCTGAACAGCACCCCGTTGTTGGCCACGATGCCCACGGGATGTCCGTGAAGCCTGGCGAATCCGGTCACCAGGGTGGGGCCGTAGTTCTTCTTGAACTCGTGGAAGCGGCTGCCGTCCACCAGCCGGGCGATCACCTCGCGCACGTCGTACTGCGCGTTAACGTCGGTGGGGACGGCGCCGTAGATCTGGCCGGGCTCGGCAACGGGTTCGACGGCGGTGTCCACCTCCCAGGCCGGCGCGGCAGGCCGCGGCAAGGTGGCGACGATGTCGCGGACGATCTGCAGGGCGTGCTCATCGTTTTCGGCCAGGTGGTCTGTGACGCCGGAGATCCGGGAGTGCACGTCGCCGCCCCCGAGCTCTTCAGCGCTGACGATCTCGCCGATGGCGGCCTTCACCAGGGGCGGGCCGCCCAGGAAGATGGTGCCCTGGTTGCGGACGATGACCGTTTCATCGCTCATCGCCGGAACGTAGGCGCCGCCTGCGGTGCAGGAGCCCAGAACGGCGGCGACCTGGGGAATTTTGGCCGCGGACATTCTGGCCTGGTTGAAGAAGATCCGGCCAAAATGCTCCTTGTCCGGGAAGACCTCGTCCTGTTTGGGGAGGAAGGCCCCGCCCGAGTCCACGAGGTAGACGCACGGCAGCCGGTTTTCGAGCGCGATCTCCTGGGCCCTGAGGTGCTTCTTCACCGTCAGGGGATAGTAGGTGCCGCCTTTGACGGTGGCGTCGTTGGAAATCACCAGCACGTGGCGGCCGTGCACCAGGCCGATGCCCGCGATGATGCCGGCGCCCGGTGAATCGTCGTTGTACATGCCGTTAGCCGCCAGCGGGGCGATCTCCAGGAAGGGGCTGCCGTCGTCGAGAAGGCGGTCGATGCGCTCCCGCGGAAGCAGCTTGCCACGCGCCATGTGCCGCTCGCGGGATCTTTCCGGCCCGCCCAGCGCCGTGGTGGCAAGACGTTTCCGCAGCTCATCCGCGAGCGCGCGCTGCGCGAGGCTGTTGGCCTCGAATGCGCTGCCGGCGGTATCCAGCCGGGTGGCGAGTGTCTCCATTGACCGCTTCCATTCCCGGGCACCTCCGGCGGCAGTCCTGCCGCATTTCGGTTAGTGCCTCGTAACTGAGTTTAGGTTAGTCTCTAGTAACTGTGATGTCCAACACAGGATGTTGGTAGAGTTCTTGGGTTCCGAGGAGGAAATGTGCCCACCACAGATCACGGAGAGCTCGCCGCTCCTGTCCAGGCCGCAGCCGGCACTGAGACATCCGTCCGTACGCAGCGCAGCCGGGCGAAGGAGTCACGCCGGCAGGCCCTCCTGTCCGCCGCAGCCACGCTCTTCGCTGTCAACGGGTTCAACCGCGTGTCCCTCGAGGACCTCGGCGCCGCGGCCGGCGTGAGCGGGCCAGCCGTGTACCGCCACTTCCCCGGAAAGCAGGCCGTGCTGGGTGCGCTGCTGCTCACCGTCAGCCAGGACCTGCTCGACGGCGGCCGCCACGTGGTTGCCGACGCCGCCGATCCGTCCGCGGCACTGGCCCGGCTGGTGCAGTTCCACGTGGACTTCGCCCTCAGCAACCCCGACGTGATCCGGGTGCAGGACAGGGATTTCAGTAACCTGACCAGCGAGGACCAGGCACAGGTGCGGGCCCTGCAGCGCAGCTACGTGGAGGTGTGGGTGGACGTGCTCGCGGGCATCCACGGCACAACGGACACGGCCGACCTTCGCATGCGCGCCCACGCGACGTTCGGCCTGATCAACTCCACACCGCACTCCGTCCGTAACCACGGCCGGCGGATGGCCATCAAGTCGGCCCGCCCGCTCCTGGAGAACATGGCGCTGGCGGCGTTGCTGGTGACTGCCAGTCCGCTGGCCGAGTAACCCTGCTGGCCCATATTGGCTGCAGGCTGCCCGCCGCTCAGGGATGCGAGCGGTAGGCAGCCTGCAGAAAACCGAGCCGAAACCCTGTGGTTAGGTCATCGCGAAGGCCATAGCGGGGTCCGCGAGCAGGGCGCCGATGCCGGCCAGGAACCTGGATCCCTGCTCGCCGTCCACCAGCCGGTGGTCGAAGGACAGGCTCAGCGTCATGACCTGCCTCAGCGCGACCTCACCCTGGTACTCCCAGGGGGTTTTCCGCACGGCGCCCATGGCGAGGATAGCGGCCTCCCCCGGGTTGAGAATGGGTGTGCCGGCGTCGATGCCGAAGACACCGATGTTGGTGATGGAGATGGTGCCGCCGGAGAGGTCTTTCGGGCCGGTCTTGCCGGCCCTGGCACTATCCGTCAGTTCCGCGAGCGCCGTGGAGAGGTCGATGAGCGTCAGGCGGTCGGCATCCTTGATGTTGGGAACCGTGAGGCCGCGCGGCGTGGCGGCCGCGATGCCGAGGTTCACGTAGTTGAACTGGACGATCTCCTGGTTGGCCTCGTCCCACCTGGCATTCAGGCCGGGATTGCGCCGCAGGGCGATCAGGACAGCCTTGGCCACGAGGGTCAACGGCGTGAGCTTGTGGCCGGCAAAGGCCTTGCTTTCCTTGAGCCTGGCCAGCAGTTCCATGGCCGGAGTGACGTCGACCGTCAGGAACTCCGTCACATGCGGGGCCGTGAAGGCGCTGCTGACCATGGCGGCCGCGGTGTACTTGCGGACACCCTTGATCGGCGTACGCACTTCACGATCACCCTGTGCCTGCTGGGGTGCCGTTTCCTGTGCTGCGAGTACCTGGGCTGCCGCGGGAAGGTCCCCGCCGCCCACGAAATGGCTCACGTCCTCACGGGTGATCAGGCCGCTGGGGCCGGTCCCCGCAACCCTCTCCAGGTCCACGCCGAGGTCCTTGGCCAGCTTGCGGACGGGTGGCGTGGAGCGGGGCCGCCCGGCGGGATTGGTCTCCGGGGATGTGGTTTCGACAGGCTCAACCACCGGGGCGTTGGTTTCTGCAGGCCTGGTTTCGACAGGCTCAACCGCCGGGGCTTTGGTTTCGACAGGCTCAACCGGCGGGGCGGGCTCAACCAGCGTCCGCTGCCGGCGGACGGGACGACCGGTGCTTTCGACGACGGCGCCGTACCCCACGAGGTTGGGTTCCCTCTTGGGGAGCGGCGCCTCAGCCGCACCGGCGGCGCCGGGCTGGTTACCGGCGTCGTCCTTTACCTCGAACGAGACGATCGGCTTGCCCACCTCCACCACGGTTCCCGGCTGTTCGTGCAGGGCCGTGATCACGCCCGCGAACGGTGAGGGCAGTTCCACCACTGCCTTGGCGGTTTCCACTTCGGCGATGATCTGGTTCAGGCTGACGGTGTCCCCGACCCCCACTTTCCAGCTGACGATTTCGGATTCGGTCAGTCCTTCGCCGAGATCGGGCAGCCGGAATTCCTTGATCATGGTGGCGGTCATCCTTCCAGCCCGCTCAGCGAATTCGGCCGGCCCAGCGCGCGGTCCACGCCGTCCAGAATCCGGTCCAGGTTCGGAAGGTGGTGCATCTCCACCTTCGAATAGGGGTAGGGCACATCAAACCCGGTGATGCGGACGGGTGCCGCCTCCAGGTGGTAGAAGCAGCGCTCGGTGATGCTGGCCGCAACCTCCGCCCCCAGCCCGCCCGACTGGCCGGCCTCGTGCGTGATCACCAGCCGTCCCGTCTTGCGGACCGAGGCCTCCACGGTGGCGAAGTCCACGGGGGCCAGCGACCGCAGGTCGATGACCTCAACCGAGACGCCCTCGTCCGCGGCGGCTGTGGCGGCATCGCGGGCCGTCTTGACCAGCGGTCCGTAGGCAATGAGTGTGACGTCGCTGCCGTCCGCCACCACCCGGGCCTGGCCCATCGGCGGGGCTGAATTGGGATCCAGCGCCTCGTCCACCTCGCCTTTGTCGTGGTAGCGGCGCTTGGGCTCAAAGAAAATCACGGGGTCATCGCAGGAGATGGCCTGCTGGATCATGGTGTGGGCGTCCTGCGGGCTGGCGGGGGTGATCACGCGAAGGCCGGCCGTGTGGGCGAAGTAGGCCTCGGGCGACTCGGAGTGGTGCTCCGGAGATCCGATGCCGCCGCCGAAGGGGATGCGGATGGTGATGGGCATCTTCACGGCGCCCCGGGTGCGGTAATGCATCTTCGCCACCTGCGAGACGATCTGGTCGAAGGCGGAATAGACAAAACCGTCGAACTGAATTTCCACCACCGGCCGGTAACCGCGGTAGGCCAACCCCACAGCGGTGCCGACGATCCCGGATTCGGCCAGGGGCGTATCAATGACCCGGTGCTTGCCGAAGTCCTTCTGCAGACCGTCGGTTACGCGGAAGACACCGCCCAGCGTGCCGATGTCCTCGCCCATGAGGACCACTTTGGGATCATTCTCGAGGGATTTGCGAAGGCCGGAGTTTATGGCCCGCGCAAAGGTCAGCTGCGTCATCAGCGTGCACCTTCTTCTTGGGTTGCCGCTTCGGGATCACCGAAGCCGGCAAGGTAACGGGAGTACTGGTCCTGCTGGCGGTCCAGCCAGGAGTGGGGGGTGCTGTACACGTGCTTGAAGACGTCCAGGGGTTCGGGATCCGGCATGCCGACGCAGCCTGCACGCAGCTCCCGGGCGACGGCGTCCGCCTTGGTCCGCACGGAAGATTCGAACTCCTCGGTGAACAGGCCTTTCCGGTCAAGCAGCGCATGGACGCGGCCGATCGGGTCCTTTGCCGCCCAGTCCTCGAGTTCGTTGGCGTCGCGGTACCGGGTGGGGTCATCCGCCGTCGTATGCGGTCCCATCCTGTAGGTGACGGCCTCGATGAAGGTGGGACCGCCGCCGCGGCGGGCGCGGTCGAGGGCAACGCGCGTGGCAGCCATGACCGCCAGCACATCGTTGCCGTCAACGCGCATGCTGGGCATGCCAAAGCCGCTCCCCCGATCCGCAAGATGGGTATGGGACTGCAGACGCACAGGTTCGGAGATGGCCCAGTGGTTGTTTTGGCAGAAGAACACCAGCGGCACCTGGTAACTGGCCGCAAAGACCATGGCCTCGTTGACGTCCCCCTTGCTGGTGGCTCCGTCGCCGAAGTACGCAATCGCCGCGGAATCGGCGCCGTCGTTCTGGATTCCCATGGCGTAGCCGGTGGCGTGCAGCGTCTGCGCCCCAATGACGATCTGTGGAATCGCCATGTTGACCGTGTACGGGTCCCAGCCGCCGGAGGCAGCACCGCGCCAGACACGCAGGATGTCCGCCAGGTCCACCCCGCGGCAGTAGGCCACGCCGTTCTCGCGGTAGCTGGGGAAGATAAAGTCGTCATCGCGCAGCGCCCGCACGGATCCCACCTGTGAGGCCTCCTGGCCCAGCAGCGGCGGCCAGAGGCCCAGTTCGCCCTGGCGCTGCAGCGCGGTGGCCTCTTGGTCGATCCGCCGGATCACCACCAGGTCCTCGTAGAGCGAGCACAGCTGCTCGTCTGACACGTCCTTGACCCAGGGATCATACTCCGGATGGCTGACACGCTCCCCTGCGGGGGTAATCAGCTGAACCATGCTGTGGCCTGCGCCACCCTGGTGCCCTGTCTTGTTGTCCCGGCCGGCGGCTGTTCCGCCCTGGCCCGCATCGTCTGTCACCACTGTTGCCGCAACCTTCTGACGTCGTGTAACCATCCCGCGGCAGGACTCGTGATTCCGCCGCATTCCGGCCTCCCGGGCGCCTCTGCCCCGGTTAATTGTGACCATACTCACAATGTTCAGGTGGTACAACCGCCGCGGCAAAAACTGAGCACAATGCACTGTCTGGCGGCTCCAGACCGTGCTAGCCTTGCGCATTATGCAAGCTTTGGATGGCACAGACACCCGGCTGCTCTCCGCCCTGGCACAGGATCCGCGCCGCACCGTGGTGGCCCTGGCCCAGAAGCTCGGCCTCTCCCGCAACACTGTCCAGGCGCGGATGGCCCAGCTCGAGAAGAAGCACGCTTTCCTCTCGTTCGAGCGGCGCATCAACCCGGCGTCCCTGGGCTATCCGCTGATGGCTTTCATCTCTGTGCATGTCCAGCAGCAAAAGCTCGGTTCCCTCGCCGAGGAACTGGCGGCCGTGCCGGAGATCCTCGAGGGCTACGGACTCACGGGCTCGGCCGACCTGCTGCTGCGCGTGGTGGCCCTGGACGCCGAGGACCTCTTCCGGATCAACGGGAAGATCCTGGCCTGCGACGGCGTTGAGAGGACTGATACGGCCCTGGCCATGGGTGAACTGATACCTTTCCGTATCCAGCCATTGCTTGAGCGCAACTCAGCTGAAGACTGACCGCAGGGGGCGGCCGTAACCACGGGACAACATCGCCGTTCCGGGCCGCCGGCCCTATAGGCTATTCCACAAAAGTGACCGGGCGCCGGCTGTGCCCTGTAAGTTGGAGCGCCGCTGGTGCGGTGCCGGAAAGGCCCACCCTTGAGCAATCCCCCGCTCCCCCCGCAGCAGCCCGGCGCACAACAGCCCGGTCCCCCGCATGCTGGTCCTGCGCAGTCTGGCCCGGACCAGCCGGAACCGTACAAGCCCGGCCCCTATCAGGCGGGTCCGTATCCATCCGGCCCGGACCAGCCGGGCCCGCAGCAGCCCGGCCCCTACCAGCAAGGCCCCCAGCAGCCCGGCCCCTACCAGCAGGGTCCGCAGCAGCCACCTGGCCGGCGGGCGCTCACGCCATCGCCGTTCGGTTTGCCCGGCCTGCCCCCGGCCAGGAGCCGCAAGGGCGTCTGGATCGTCGTTGGCATCGTGGCAGGTGTGCTGTTGCTGGTGGTCGTCGGGGTGCTGCTCCTGGTGAACCTCGTGGGCGGAGCCACGCGGCAGGCCGGGGACCTGGCGGACAGCTTCACCAAGCTGGTCATCGCCGGCGAGACGGACAAGGCCTACAACGACTACATGGACCCCAGCCTCAAGGAGCAGCTGAGCCGCGAGGAATTCGCTTCCGGCGTTAAGAGCCTCCAGTTGGATCCGTCCTGCACCACGGCGTATGACGACCTCAAAGTCAGCACCCAAAACGGCAGCAGCATCGCGGATGTCGCGGGGCTCATCAAATGCCCGGGCAAGGACATCGAACTCGTGTACCGCTTCGCCGGCAAGGACGGCCTGAAGCTGGTCACCATCAAGCTCCGGCCAAAGGCCTGACTCACATACAAACGCCCACCCATCCAAGCGCGCATCGGACCCGAATTGCTTCCGAGAGCCCCGACCGGGGCTCCGCAATCTGGCCGGGGCACCAGCCCCGGCCGGCAACCGGAAGGAATTTTGGGCCATGCGCAACTCACCGAACCGACTTATCGCCACAGTCTTCGGAGCCGTCTACCTGCTGGTGGGCCTTGTCGGCTTCGCCGTGACCTCGGGAGTCGGCTTCTTCTCCAATGAAGGCGCCAACCTGATCATCTTCGAGGTCAACCCGCTGCACAACGTGATCCACCTGGCCATCGGCGCCGCGCTGCTCTACGCCGGGATCAAGGACATCCAGCTTTCGCGCACCGTCAACACAGCAGTGGGTGCGGTGTACCTGCTGGTCGGCATCCTCGGCCTGTTCCTGCTCAGCTCGCCGCTCAACATCATTGCCCTCAACGGTGCGGACAACGTTCTCCACCTGGCGAGCGCCGTCCTGCTGCTCGGCGTCGGCCTGTCTTTGGACAAGCTCCCCGCCACGGCCCGCGCCTAGACGTCCCAGCGCCTCAAGATGACGACCAGCCAGGCCATCCCGGCAACCCCGGGACCCGCGGCAACGCAGGAACTGTCCCGGTCCGATGCCGTGCGGCTCTTCGCCGGCTTTGCCGGGCTCGGCGCCGCAGCGGTCAACCTCGCCGTGGCCTCCAGCCTGTTGGCCGCCGCCGACCCCGCCCTCCCGGTGAGGGCCGCCGGCGCCGCGGCCGCCCTGCTCTGGGGATCGGCCCTGCTGGGGTGGACCGTTGCCGGGCTGGGCAGGAGCAGGTTCCCGCTGCCGCGGGCCTCCACCGTCCTGCTGCCCGCCGCTGCCGCCGCGCATGTGGTTGCCATTGTTCTGGGCGCAGGCAGCGGCATGGCGGGCCTGGGCATCAGCCACCTCGCCGCACTTCTGCTGACCCTGATGATCATCGCGGCCACGTCCTGGCTCGGCCGCACGTCCCCCACACTTCCCCGCGGATCCGGACAGACCGCGTCGGCCCGGCTGGGTGCCGGGCCGCTGCTCGCGGCCGCCTTCGCCGGGGCGCTGCTGGTAGCCGCCATCACGACGCCGGGACTCGCCGCGTCGACGGCGGGCCAGTTCGCGGTGCCGCACAGTGGTCACACCGGAGGCCACCACTCGCCTTGAGCGGCAGGCTTACCCCCGACGGCGACTGGCACCGCCGCCGACTGGCACCGACGGCGGGCAATCCACAGCCAGGAGCCCCCGCGCACATGAACTGGTCACGTGCGCGGGGGCTCCTGCCCTGTGTGGCCGAGGTTAGCTTCAGTGCTCCACGGCCTTCTCCGCGCCTACCCCGGTCAGCGACCGGACCTCCATTTCGGCCTGCTTGCTGCGGTCCTCCTGCTTCTTGTCCAGGACCGTGCCGAGCCAGCCCAGCAGGAAGGCAAGCGGGATGGACACAATGCCCGGGTTGCTCAGCGGGAAGACGGCGAAGTTGGCGCCCTTGATCATGGAGGCGGCGCCGCCGGACACCACCGGTGACAGCGCGATCAGGATGATGGCCGACGCGAGCCCGCCGTACATGCTCCAGATGGCGCCCTGCGTTGTGAACCGGCGCCAGAACAGGGAGTAGATGATGGTGGGCAGGTTGGCGGAGGCCGCCACGGCGAACGCCAGGGCCACCAGGAACGCCACGTTCTGGCCATTGGCAAAGATCCCGCCCAGGATGGCGAGGATGCCAATCACAATCACAGTGCGGCGTGCCACCTTAACTTCAGTGCCGGCGTCGGCCTTTCCCTTTGCGATGACGTTGGCATAGATGTCATGGGCGAACGAGGCGGCGGCGGTGATGGTGAGGCCGGCAACCACGGCGAGGATCGTGGCGAAAGCCACGGCCGAAATGAAGCCCAGCAGCAGCGGGCCGCCCAGGTGGAAGGCCAGCAGCGGCGCCGCGGAGTTGACGCCGCCCGGGGCGCCCTTGATGGTGTCCGCCCCCACGAGGGCGGCGGCGCCGTAGCCGAGGACCAGCGTGAAGATGTAGAACAGGCCGATCAGCCAGATGGACCACACGACCGACTTACGGGCTTCCTTGGCGGTGGGCACGGTGTAGAAGCGCATCAGCACGTGCGGCAGGGCGGCCGTGCCCAGCACCAGGGCAAGGCCCAGGGACATGAAGTCCAGCTTGGACGTTTCCGTCTTGCCGTACTGCAGCCCGGGGTTGAGCACCGCCGGGTTGTTGGCCGCGTCGACCGCGCCGCCCAGCAGGTTGGACAGGTTGAACCCGTAGATGGCCAAAACCCAAAGGGTCATGACGGCGGCTCCGGCGATCAGCAGGATGGCCTTGATGATCTGCACCCAGGTGGTGCCCTTCATGCCGCCAATCAGCACGTACATGATCATCAGCGCGCCGACGACGATGATCACCAACGCCTGGCCGCCCCAGTCCCCGATGCCGAGCAGGAGTGAGATCAGGCTTCCGGCGCCGGCCATCTGGGCCAGGAGGTAGAAGAAGCAGACGGCCAGCGTGGAGATGGCAGCCGCGATGCGCACCGGGCGCTGCCGAAGGCGGAACGAAAGGACGTCGGCCATGGTGAACTTGCCGGTGTTCCGGAGCAGCTCCGCCACCAGCAGCAGGGCCACCAGCCAGGCGACCAGGAAGCCGATGGAGTACATGAAGCCGTCGTAGCCGTTGATGGCGATGGCCCCGGTGATGCCCAGGAAGGAGGCCGCTGACAGGTAGTCGCCCGCGATGGCCGTGCCGTTCTGGGAGCCGGTGAAGGAACGGCCGGCGGCGTAGTAGTCGGCGGCCGTCTTGTTGTTGCGGCTGGCCCGGAGCACGATGACCATGGTGACGGCGACGAACAAGGCGAAGATGCCCATGTTCAGGAGTGTGGTGTCCTTGAGCGCGGCGACGTCGACCGCTGTGGGGATGGTGATCATTTTGCTTCTCCGCTTGCTGGACTGCCCGGTGCGCTGCTGCCGGATTTGTCGTACCCGTGGCCTTCAATGCCGTGCCGGATGTCTGCGGCGATCGGGTCCAGGCGCCGGTTCGAGTAGCTGACGTACCAGCCGGTGATGGCGAACGTGGTCACGAACTGCAGCAGTCCCATGATGATGCCCACGTTGATGTTGCCCCACACCTTGGTGGACATGAAGTCCACGGCGTAGGCGGCAAGGATGACGTACGCGAAGTACCACAGCAGAAACGCGATCGCCATCGGGAACACAAAGCTGCGGTGGCGCTTGCGCAGTTCCTTGAACTGCTGCGAGGCCTGGACTTCCTCAAAGTCCGCGGACGGCGCCGCGTCCTTGGTTCGGGCATCGTTACCCATCATTCCTCCTCATTGAGACTGTCTTCCACACGGCCGCACCCCACCGGCCAATGTGACTGCCATCACTGTGCGCCGCTGCGTGGACGATAAGCCAGCGATTGCGCGCCGCCGGTCGGCCAACGGCGGCGACGCTGCGCCAAACGGCACGCGCTACGCTGGGCAGCATGCCGGATTCCCCTCTCTATTCCGCAGCCGCCGTGGCCGTTATCGCGTTGGCGGTGGCCGTCGTCGTCGCCGTGGGACTCAAGGTGCTGCGTTCCTTCCGCGAGTTGGGCACCGACGCCGAGCGGGCCACCTACAACACCCTGCACGCCGCCTCGAAAGCCGGGCGGCACCTGCGGACCGGCCTGAATCCCGCGGGCGCCGCCAAGGCCAGCCGCCAGCTGCGGGCCCTGCTTGGCTGTGACGCGCTGGCCATCCTGGATGTGTCCGGCGTGCTGGCCTGGGACGGGACCGCGGAGGAACTGCGTCCCGGGCTGATGGGGCTCGCCGCTGACGTGCTCTCCAACGGGAGGACCCAGGTTTTCAACGCCGCCGACCTGTTGCTCCACTCCCCCAGGTCCGGGCCGGTCTCCAAGTCCGGGTCTGTCGCCGCCGCCGTCGTGGCTCCAGTCCGGGCGGGCTCGCGCGTGGTGGGAGCGGTGGCAGCCTTCGCCCCTCAAGCGGGGGCAGGGCTGGTGCGCGCCACCACCGAAGTGGCCGACTGGGTGGCCGCACAGGTTGAGCTGGCCGAGCTGGACGCCTCCCGGACCCTCCTCATGGAGGCGGAGGTGCGGGCCCTCCGCGCCCAGATCAGCCCGCACTTCATCTACAACTCGCTGAACGCCATAGCTTCCTTCATCAACACCGATCCGGCCCGGGCGCGGGAACTGGTGGTGGAGTTCGCGGACTTCACCCGGTACTCGTTCCGGCGGCACGGGGATTTCACCACGCTCGCCGAGGAGCTGCGGTGCATCGACAGGTACCTGCTGCTGGAGCGGGCCCGGTTCGGCGAGCGGGTGCAGGTGAGCCTGCGGATCGCGCCGGAGGTGCTGAGCACGGTGATTCCGTTCCTGAGCCTGCAGCCGCTCGTGGAGAACGCGGTCCGGCACGGCCTCGAGGCAAAAGAGGGACCGGGCCACATCACCATCTGTGCCAACGATTCGGGCGCGTTCGCGGAGGTCACCATCGAGGACGACGGCGTGGGGATGGACCCGGTGCAGCTGCAGTCCATGTTGGCCGGCCACACGGACGGTGAGCACGTGGGCCTGCGGAACGTCGACGCCCGGCTCCGGCAGGTGTACGGCGACGAGCACGGCCTGGTGATCGAGACGGCTCCCGGCGAGGGCACGCTCATCACGATGCGGGTGCCCAAGTCCCAGCCGGACCATGATGCCTGAAGATAACCTAGGACCATGATTAACGTTCTCGTCGCCGACGACGAGCTGCCCGCGGTCGAGGAGCTGGCCTTCCTCCTGGGCCGGGATGAGCGGATCGGCACCATTCTCCGTGCCTCGTCCGGCGCCGAGGCGCTGCGGGCGCTCGAAGCAGAGGCGGTGGACGCCGTCTTCCTCGACATCCACATGCCGGCGGTGTCCGGCCTGGACATCGCACGCGCCATATCCCGCAGCAGCCGGCCTCCCGCCGTCGTCTTCGTCACCGCGGACGAGGACTGCGCCCTGGAGGCGTTCGAGCTTGCGGCCGTGGACTACCTGCTGAAGCCTGTTCGGGCCGAGCGGCTGGCCCGCTCCGTGGGCCGGATCAGTGAACTGATTCGCGACGGCGGTGCCGCGCCGGAGATGATCACCGTGGACCAGGGCGGCACCACCAGAATGATCCGGCGCGACGACGTCACGTACGTCCAGGCGCAGGGTGACTATGCCCGGCTCCACACCGCCGATGCCAGCTACCTGATCCGCGTGCCGCTTGCCGACCTGGAACAGCAGTGGGCCGACGCCGGTTTCATCCGCACGCACCGGTCCTACCTGGTGGCCCTCGCCCACGTCTCCCACCTCAAGCTCGCCGCCGGCCGCCCCGGCGTGTCCGTGGGGGACGCAGAACTGCCGATCAGCCGCCGCCACCTGCCGGCCGTCCGCGAGAAGCTTGAGGCAACCAGGATCCGGCCGCAGGCATGACGCGCGTCAGGGTCACGGCGCCCCGTTCGGCATACCGCGCTTCGGCGGACTCCCCGGCCGAACCGCGGGAGTCTGCCGAGGAGTCCGCCGTCGGCCAGGTCTTCGTCCGCTCGCTGATCCGGTCCCAGCTCCGGCTTGCCCTGGTGGTGGCCGGCGGCTTCCTGCTGATCCTCGGCGCGTTTCCGCTGCTGCTTGCCGCCATACCGGGCCTGGCGGAGGTCCGGATTGCCGGGATCCCGTTCGATTGGCTTCTGCTGGGCGCCGGGATCTACCCCGTGACCGGAATCAGCGCCTGGCTGTACATCCGCAGCGCGGCACGCAACGAGGCACGGTACCGCGACCTCGCCGGGGAAAAATGATGCAGCGGCACGTGATGTTCCGGTGAACCCGGCGGTGGGCATCGCGGCGGTAGCCGCCGTTTCTGTGGCGACGGCGGTGATCGGCTTCTACGGTCTGCGGATCTCCCGCACCACCGGCGACTTCTATGTCGCCTCCCGAACGGTGCCGCCGTGGTGGAACGCGTCAGCCATTGGCGGCGAGTATCTGTCGGCGGCCAGTTTCCTGGGCGTGGCCGGCCTGATCCTGCTGTCCGGCACGGATGCCCTGTGGTATCCGGTGGGCTACACCGCCGGGTACCTGATGCTACTGCTGTTCGTGGCGGCGCCGCTGCGGCGCTCCGGGGCCTACACCATCCCGGATTTCACCGAAGCCCGGCTCGATTCGCGGGCGGTGCGCCGCGTAACCAGCGTGGCTGTGGTCATCGTGGGCTGGCTCTACATCGTCCCGCAGCTGCACGGCGCTGCCCTGACGATCCGGACCACCACCGGGCTGCCGGCCTGGGCCGGCTCAACCGCCGTCGTGGTGGTGGTGTGCCTCACCGTGGTGGCCGGGGGCATGCGTTCGATCACCTTCGTCCAGGCCTTCCAGTACTGGCTGAAGCTGACGGCCCTGGCCGTGCCACTCATCTTCATCCTGCTGGTGCTGTCAGGCAACGGTTCGCCCTCGCTGACGGAAGCAGCCACAAACCCGGGCGGAGCGGATCCGGCCAGCCCCTACCAGAGCATCTCGCTCCTCGTTGCCCTGCTGTTCGGAACGCTGGGGCTGCCGCACGTCCTGGTCCGCTTCTACACCAACCCGGACGGACACACGGCCCGGCGGACCACGCTGATCGTGCTGGGCCTGTTGTCCGTGTTCTATCTCTTTCCGACGGCGTTCGGCCTGGCCGGCAGGCTGTTCGCCCCGGACCTGGCGCGGGCAGGGCAGGCGGATGCCCTGGTGCTGCTGCTCCCGGGCCGCCTCGTTGGAGGCCCGGCCGGCGAGCTGCTGTCCGCCCTCGTCGTGGCGGGGGCCTTTGCCGCATTCCTGTCCACGACGTCGGGGCTCGTCGTCTCGCTGGCCGGCGTGATCAGCCAGGACGTCCTCGGCGGGAGCGTGCGCGGCTTCAGGGTGGCGGCACTGATCTCGATCACCGTTCCGCTGGGCCTGGCGCTCATGACGGACTCGCTGGCACTGGCCGGCAGCGTGGGCCTGGTGTTCGCCTTCACGGCGTCCACGATCTGCCCGGTCCTGCTGCTTGGCATCTGGTGGCGGGGCCTGACCGATGCCGGTGCCATTGCCGGCATGGTGACCGGTGGCCTGCTGTGCGGCGGCGCCATGGTGGCGGGGACGGTGCTCGGCGTCACGGGGACGCCGCCGTGGCTGGCGCAGCCCGCGGCCTGGACAGTGCCGGCGGCCTTCACCGTGATGGTCCTGACATCGCGTGCCACCAGTTCCCGGGTGCCGCGGACCATCACCAGGGTGATGACCCGCCTGCACACGCCGGAGCGGCCGCTGGCCACGGAACGCTGAGCTGCCAGGCCGGCGCCCGGCCGGGCCGTCAGTCGATGGCGGCCATCAGCTCGACCACCCGGTCGAGGAAGGCATCCACCTGGGTCTCCTCGTATCCGTCCTTGCCGACGGCGGGCCGGAAGACGGCCCGGCGGACGTTGTCAACGCTGAGTGGCTTGTCGTGCTCCAGGTAACCGATCAGGTCCCGGCACAGGGTGTCCACGTCCCTGGTGTTGTAGCTGCGCGCCTTTTTCTTGACCGGGCGGCGGAACCTCTCGCCGTCGGGCCGGTGAAGGCGGCCGCGGAGTGTTCCGGACAGCTGCCCGATCTGCCGCAGCCAGGCGTCCTCGCCCCGTTCGGCGATGAGGTCGTCCCGCTCCCGGCGGGCGAAGGCGTCTTCCAGCCGGTCGAGGGCCGCGTCCACGGCCGTGGCCGAGTATCCGCCTTTGACGGGGTCGAAGGACACGGACCGGACATCAGCGCTTTTAATGGGGTGGGCGGCAGCCTCGGGCGTTTCCAGTGATACGCGGGCCTGCTGGAGGAACTGGTCCACCTGCTTGGCGTTGTAGCCGTAGTCGGTCCGCGCCACGCGTTCGAACGACGCGGGAATCTGACGCTTGCTGTCCACTCTCACCATGTTTCCTTCGATACTTCTTCGGCGGGTCGTAACCGCATTATTCTAGGGCGTTGCCCGGAAACCTCAGGCTCCGGAGAACAGGACGAACAGCATGAAGGCCACCGGCGAGGCGAACACGATCGAGTCCAGCCGGTCCATCACCCCGCCGTGTCCCGGCAGGATGCTGCTCATGTCCTTGACGCCGAGTTCGCGTTTGACCATCGATTCGGCGAGGTCGCCGGCGGTGGCGGCCGCGACCATGCCAATCGCCAGCACAACGCCCACCCACCAGGGTTTGCCCAACAGGAAGATGCTGGCCAGGACACCGACAAGCATGGCGCCCGCGATGGACCCGGCAAAACCCTCCCAGGACTTTTTCGGGCTGATCTTTGGCGCCATGGGATGCTTGCCCAAACGGGCGCCCACGAGGTAACCAAACGTGTCGTTGGAAACCACCAGGAGCAGCAGGATGACAATCTGCCAGGCGCCCTCCGGCACTGTTCCGCCGGGCCACGGGCCCACCGGGGAAGCACCGCCTTCGACGTGCAGCGGCAGTGCCGCGAAGCTGATCAGGAAAGGCACCCAGGCGAGGGTGAACACCCCGGCGAAGATGCTGCGGGCCGAGCCGGTTGCGCTTTCCACGGAGCGCCAGAGCAGCGCCGCCACGCTGCTGGCGAGCATCGCGAACAGCAGGCTTTCCAGCCCGCCGAAGTAGGCCGAGAACGGCATCGCCACGGTGCCCACCATGACCGGGACGATGGGCAGGCGTGTGCCGTTCGCTTCGAGTGCGCGGAAGACCTCCCACACGCCGAAGACGGCGAACGTGGTGACGACGGCGACAAATCCGAGCGGCAGGAAGAGCAGCCCGCCGAGCACCGCGAGGAGCATGGCCAGGCCCACGGCGATTGCAGCCGGCAGGTTGCGCCCCGCCCCGGGGGTGGGGTTGGGCCTTGGCTGGCGGGTCCGGGTTCGGGCCCGCGCACCGGGGGCCTGCTGTGCCTGGCCCATCAGACCTCGAGCAGCTCAGCTTCCTTGCGCTTGAGGAGCTCGTCGATTCCCTCGACGTGCTGCTTGGTGATCGCGTCGAGTTCCTTTTCGCCGCGGGTACCCTCATCCTCGCCGGCTTCGCCGTCCTTGACGAGGCGGTCCAGGGTTTCCTTGGCCTTGCGGCGGATGTTGCGGATGGACACCTTGGCGTCCTCGCCCTTGGACTTGACGATCTTGACGTATTCCTTGCGGCGTTCCTTCGTCAGCTCCGGAATGGTGATGCGGATGACGTTGCCGTCGTTGGACGGGTTGGCGCCGACCTCGGAGTCGCTGAGGGCCCGCTCGATGTCCCGCAGGGCCGTCTTATCGAACGGTGTGATCAGGATGGTGCGGGCGTCCGGGATGGCGAAGGAAGCCAGCTGCTGCAGCGGGGTGGGTGAGCCGTAGTAGTCCACCAGCACCTTGTTGTAGAGGCCCGGGTTTGCCCGCCCGGTGCGGATCGAGGCGAAGTCTTCCTTGGCTACCTCAACAGCCTTGTCCATCTTGTCCCCGGCTTCGAGCAAGGTTTCTTCGATCACGATCTCTCCTCAGAAATTGGTTCCCGGCCACCCGGGCATTTCACAATCCTGGTCCCGCCCAATGGGCGGAACCGTCCTAGAAATATCCTAGCTGTAACTAGGGCGTGACCAGCGTTCCCAGCTTTTCGCCGCGGATGGCGCGCGTGACGTTGCCTTCGCCTTCCATGCCGAACACCACCATGGAGAGCTTGTTGTCCTTGCACATGGTCATTGCGGTCTGGTCCATCACGCGGATGTCGCGGCGGAGGGCGTCGTCGTAGCTGAGGTTCTCCAGCTTCTCCGCCGTCGGGTCCTTCTTCGGGTCGGCGGTGTACACACCGTCCACGCCGCTCTTGGCCATCAGCACCACGTCGGCGTGCACCTCGAGGGCACGCTGGGCAGCCACGGTGTCCGTGGAGAAGTACGGCAGGCCTGCGCCCGCACCGAAGATGACCACGCGGTTCTTTTCCATGTGGCGGATGGCGCGGCGCGGAATGTAGGCCTCGGCCACCTGGCCCATGGTGATGGCGCTCTGGACCCTGGTCTCGACGCCGGCCTGCTCCAGGAAGTCCTGCAGCGCGAGGCAGTTCATGACGGTTCCGAGCATGCCCATGTAGTCGGCACGGGAGCGGTCCATGCCGCTCTGGGACAGTTCGGCGCCGCGGAAGAAGTTGCCGCCGCCCACCACGATGGCCACCTCGACGTCGGGAACGGCTGCGGCGATCTGCTTGGCTACTGCGCGGACGGTGTCCGGGTCGACGCCGAGTTTGCCGCCGCCGAAGACTTCACCGGACAGCTTCAGGAGGACCCGGCGCCTGCTCTTCTCTGACTGGACGGGAGTGTTGACGGCTTCCATGGTGCCTTCCGGTTGGTGAACTCTGAGCTAGGTTATCGCGCATCCGGCCAGCGCTCACATTCTTATGTGGCCGGTGCATGCAAAAGGGGCGGCCACCGAAGTGGCCACCCCCTTGCGTGTCAGACTAGGAGCCGACGCGGAAACGCGTGAACGCGGTTCCCTTGACGCCGGCCTCTTCGAGGACCTGCGCCACAGACTTCTTGGCGTCCTTGGCGAAAGCCTGGTCAACCAGGACCTCACCCTTGTAGAAGCCGGTAACGCGGCCTTCGACGATCTTGGTCATCGCAGCTTCGGGCTTGCCCTCGGCCTTTGCGGTTTCCTCGGCGATGCGGCGCTCGGACTCGACGAGCTCGGCCGGAACGTCCTCGCGGGAGAGGTAGTTCGGGGCCATAGCGGCGACGTGAACAGCAACGTCGTGCGCGGCGGTGGCAGCTGCTTCGCCTTCGCCGTCAACAGCGAACAGGACGCCGACCTGGGCCGGGAGGTCCTTGGAGGTCTTGTGCAGGTAAGCGTCGACCGTGGCGCCCTCGATGCGGGAGATGCGGCGGACAACGACCTTCTCGCCGAGGATAGCGCCCTCTTCGACGACAACCTCGGACAGCGGCTTGCCGTCAACGTCGGTGGCGAGCAGGGTCTCGAGATCGGCGGCGCCGGACTCGACGGCGATGGCCAGGACCTTGTCAGCCAGCTGGATGAACTTGTCAGCCTTGGCGACGAAGTCGGTCTCGCAGTTGACCTCGATCATTACGCCGACGCCGCCGTCGACCTTGGCAGCAACCAGGCCTTCAGCGGTGGAGCGGCCTTCGCGCTTGGTGGCGCCCTTCAGGCCCTTGATGCGGATGATCTCGATCGCCTTCTCGGCGTCGCCGTTGGCTTCGTCGAGAGCCTTCTTGACATCCATCATGCCGGCGCCGGTGCGCTCGCGCAGAGCCTTGATATCAGCGGCAGTGTAGTTCGCCATGTGAACCCCTCTGTCTAGAAAATTTTTGTGTGTACGGACCGACAGGACGGCAGCTCACTGGGTGAGCGGCCATCCTGTCAGTTGCCCGGGCGCTGCGGACAGCGACCGGAAATCCCGATGAAGTTGTTACTTCGCGGAGTCGGTGCCCTCGGCGTCAGCCGGGGCTTCCTCAGCGGGAGCAGCCTCGGCAGCCGGAGCAGCCTCAGCAGCGGGAGCAGCCTCGGCAGCCGGAGCTTCCTCGGCCTTGCTGCCTTCGAGGAGCTCGCGCTCCCATTCAGCCAGCGGCTCTTCCGGAGTCTCGGTGGTGCCGGTTGCGCGCTGGTTGCGGGCGATCAAACCCTCGGCAACGGCGTCAGCAACAACGCGGGTCAGGAGGTTCACGGAGCGGATGGCGTCGTCGTTGCCCGGGATCGGGAAGTCGACCTCGTCCGGATCGCAGTTGGTGTCCAGGATGGCCACAACCGGGATGTTGAGCTTCTTGGCCTCGTCTACAGCCAGGTGCTCCTTCTTGGTGTCAACAACCCACAGCACGGACGGTGCCTTGGTCAGGTTGCGGATACCGCCGAGGTTGGACTCGAGCTTCGTCAGCTCGCGGCGCAGGAGCAGCAGTTCCTTCTTGGTGTAAGCGGAACCGGCGACGTCGTCGAAGTCGATCTCTTCGAGTTCCTTCATGCGCTGGATACGCTTGGCAACGGTCTGGAAGTTGGTGAGCATACCGCCGAGCCAACGCTGGTTGACGTACGGCTGGCCAACGCGGGTGGCCTGCTCGGCGATGGCTTCCTGAGCCTGCTTCTTGGTGCCGACGAACAGCACGGTGCCGCCGTGGGCAACAGTGGCCTTGACGAACTCGTAGGCGCGGTCGATGTAGGACAGCGACTGCTGGAGGTCAATGATGTAGATGCCGTTGCGCTCGGTGAAGATGAAGCGCTTCATCTTCGGGTTCCAACGGCGGGTCTGGTGTCCAAAGTGGACGCCGCTGTCAAGCAGCTGGCGCATGGTTACGACGGGCATGCCGACGCTCCTTCCGGCAGGTCATTCATGAGAGCGGCCGCGGCCGCTCTTACCCTGCCAATAGTTGACGGTTATTTAGTCTTGCCCGGGCGGGCACAGACTCCTGGCATCCATTGCACATCTCATCAGGACCGTTGCCGGGCCTGACCGCAAGAGGCACAATCCTCCGCAGCAGGAAGCAATTGCTGACCGGTTGTGGAGGGCTGGATACGCGTAGTCAGATGCTGCTCCCCCGCACTCCTGAATGGGGCGTGCTGACGCGACCCACTAAGATGGAATGCGTTGAGGGCACAGCAAACTGCTCCACCAAGTGTACTACAGCGGCCCGCGGCAAATGCACCGGTTCTGCCGCGCCGGGCGGCGTTTTCCACATAGGGCGAAGGCCCCGTTCCGGCAGGCGGATCGGGCGCCCATGCTGGGGGCATGAAAGCTTACGCGATGGCGGCGCTGCTCCTGCTCACGACGGCGGCCGCCGCACCTTCCGCCGCTCCGGCACCGCCCGCCGTTCCGGCAGCTTCCCAACTTCGGGCCAGTTCGCCCGCCCCAGCCGGATGGAGCTGGCCGCTTGCGCCGCGGCCGGCGGTCCTGCGCCCGTTCGATCCCCCGGACAAACCGTGGCTGAGCGGGCACCGGGGCGTGGACCTTGGCTCAGCGTCCGACGCCGGCCCGGTCATCGCCCCCGCATCCGGAACCGTTAGCTTTGTCGGCGTCGTCGTGGACCGGCCGGTCATCACTATTGATCACGGCAATGGCCTCCGCAGCAGCTTCGAACCGGTGCGGAGCACGCTCAAGAAGGGCGCTTCAGTGGCCAAGGGTGCCGTGGTGGGCACCCTGCTGGCCGGCCACTGTGGCCCGTCCCCGTGCGTGCACTGGGGCGTCCGCCGCGGAGAGGAGTACCTCAATCCGCTGTCCTTCATCCTGGATCTGCGGCCCTCGGTGCTGCTGCCCCTGAACTGAACTGCCGGGACGGCTGCGTAAAGACGCCTGCTTAGACGATCGCGGAGATGCCGGTGATGGCCCGGCCCGCCACGAGAGTGTTCACTTCGTGGGTGCCCTCGTAGGAGTAGATCGCCTCGGCGTCGGCGAAGATCTTTGCCATCTCAAAGTCCGTCACAATGCCGTTTCCGCCGAGGAGGCTGCGGCCGATGGCAACACTCTCCCGCATCCGCGCGGTGGTGAACGCCTTAGCCAGGGCCGACTGTTCGTCCCTGGCCAGGCCTGCGTCCTCGAGCTGGGAGAGCCGCACCATCATGCCCATGGAACTGACCGCGTTCCCCAGGATCTGGACCAGCTGGCTCTGCACCAGCTGGAACGAGGCCAGCGGGCGCCCGAACTGGTGCCGCTCCACGGCGTAGCGCCGTGCCACGTCGAAGGCAGCGAGCTGCTGGCCCACAGCCTGCCACGCAACGGCGAGGCGCGTGACCTTCAGGACCTTGTTGGTATCGCGAAAGCTGTTGGCGTGCGCCAGCTTGAAGAAGTCCGGCACCGCCACGTTATCGAGGGTGATGTCGGCGTTCTGCACCGTCCGCAGCGAAATCTTGTTCTCGATCTTCGCCGCACCGAAGCCTGGCAGTGCCGTGTCCACGAGAAATGCCTTGACCTGGTTGTCGGCCACATCGCGGGCGTAGACCATCACCCAGTCGGAGAATGTTGCGTTGCCGATCCAGCGCTTGGCGCCGTTGAGGATCCAGCGGTCGCCGTCCCGCCTGGCAGTGGTGCGCGTGCCGCCGGCGACGTCGGATCCGCCCAGGGGTTCTGTCAGGCCGAAGGCCCCGATCTTGCGCAGCGAGTAGACGTCCGGCAGCCAGGCATCCTGCTGCTCCCGGGATGCCAGGGCCTCGATGGAACCGGTGAAGAGGCCATCGTGCACGCCCATGAAGGTGGCGATGGACGCGTCGGCGCGGGTGACCTCGGCGTGCACAATGCCGGCGAAGAGATTGGAATAGCCCTGGCGCCGCACCGGGCTGACGAGGTCGAGCTCTGCCAGCTTCGGAATCAGGTCGAGGGGAAATTCGCCGCGGTTCCAGCAGTCCACCGCAATCGGCCTGACTTCCCGGGCCAGGAAGGAGCGGACCTCGGCCAGCCTGTCCTGCTCCTTGGAACTGAGCAGCTGCTCGAAGGCGAAGAAGTCGCCGTCGGCGTAGGGCAGGCTGTTGATGTCAGGTGCAGCGGCGGACATGGCGCTCCTTCGCAGAGACCGGCGGCTGCGGCCAGGGAACCCGCCACAGGAAGTATGTTACTGGTCAGTAACATATCCCAACTGAACGGAGAAGGAAAGCAGTGGCCATCAGTCCTCCTCCCTGGCCACCCGCCCTTCCTCCTGCCGGAACATGCCCGCGAACAGCAGGGCGAGCACCCCCACGAGGTAGGCGACACTGGCGGCGATGAACCAGCTCAGCAGGGCGTTCTCTACCCTGGTCACAACAATCGCCAGGCAGGCGGCGAGTGCAAGGAGGTTGGCAACCACGGCAGCTTCCCGCCAACGCGTCAGTCTCCGCCGCCATTTCCGCCGCGGGATGTTGGATGGCGACAACCGGTCCTCGAGCGCCAGGAAAACGAGAAGGGCGGGGATGACCTCTGCCAGCACGCCGGCGGAGGAGACGTCGATCGTCATGGCCGAACACTATGCCCGCACCGGCCACGCAGGAAGAGTACTGGCTTAAGAAGACAGGCCGGCAGAAAACAGTCCGCAAAAAGGAAGGGCCCTGACCCGCGGCGACGCGGATCAGGGCCCTGACGGTAGGGCTACTCGGACTTGAACCGAGGACCTTAGGATTATGAGTCCCGCGCTCTAACCAGCTGAGCTATAGCCCCGTGCACCGGCCCCCTCGGCGGGGGCGCCGTACGCCCGGCCAGCGCCGGCCCGTGCGGGGCCCGTCGTCGGCGGGGCAGATTTACTCTAGCAAACCGGCGGAGGGATTCAGACCACATCAGTCAGCCCTGACGTCCGGAAACCGGGACACCAGCTGACCTTGAAGCCAGCTGATCCTGACGTTAGACGACCTTGTCCTCGTAGTTCGCCCCGTAGTACAGGTCCTCGAACGTCTGCAGGGTCCCCTGGATGCTGTGCGGTTCCACCATGCACCGGCTGGCGTTGCCCATGGCTTTCCGTTCCTCGGCCGGCAGGCGGAAAATCCGGGTCATTTTCCCGGCCAGGTCGGCATGGTCGTTCGGCGTGAACAGGTAGCCGTTTTCGCCGTCGCGCACCAGGTGCGGGAGGGCCATGGCGTCCGCAAGCAGCACGGGCGTCGACGCGGACATGGCCTCCAGCGTGACCAGTGACTGCAGTTCCGCGGTCCCGGGCATGCAGAACAGGTCGGCCCGGATGTAAGCCTCACGGAGTTCGTCGTCGCTGGCCAGGCCCAGGAACTTCACCCGGTTCTGCAGTCCGAGCCGTTCCACGAGGGCCTCGAGTGCCGGGCGCACCTCACCGCCGCCTACGATTTCAAGATGGACATTCAGGTCGGCAGGGGTGGCAGCCACGGCTTTTATCAGCACGTCGACGTGCTTCTCCTCGGCCAGGCGGCCCGCGAACAGCACGGTCGGGTGTTCGTGCGGCTCAATGACCTCGTCGGGCTTGGGCTCGTATGCTGCCGAGTCGATGCCGTTGGACAGCGGGAGCACCTTGCGCAGGAAGGCATGCTGGTGCATGGCCTTGGCGGCCAGCGGCGTGGGCGTGGTGACGACGTGCGCCTGGCCCATGACCGTCCCCATGTCCTTCCAGGAGATCTTTCCGATGATGTCCTTGAACCACTGCGGGAACGGCAGGAACGGGTTGAGGTTCTCCGGCATGAAGTGGTTGGTGGCGACGATGCGGATGCCGCGCTTCACGGCCTCATACAGGACGTGCTCGCCGATCATGTAGTGGCTCTGGATGTGCACCACATCCGGCTGGACCTTGTCGAACAGCAGGCTGATTTCCTTCTTGATCTCCCACGGGAGACAGATCCGGAAGTACTCGTGCGTGAAAACGCTGTGCGAGCGGAGACGGTGGACGGTGGCTTCGTCGCGGAACTCCGTAAAGCTCTTGCCCTTGTCCTGCCGGCAGGCCAGCACGTGGACGTTGTGTCCCCGTGCCGTCATGCCCTTGGCCAGCCGGTAGCCGAACTGGGCGGCTCCGTTAACGTGGGGCGGGTACGTGTCCGCCGCGATGAGGATGGTCAGGGGACGCTGGGCGTCGGGCATGGTCACGTAGAAAGCTCCTGGTGGTCATGGTGGTCGGCTGCGGCTGACCACACCGGCCGGCGCCGGCACGTGATGCGCCGGCACATTCTTGCCTGGTCCGCAGTAAAACCGGCTAGTGGGACGCCCTGCCCGTGGCCTTCCGAACGTCCTTCTTCCGTTTGGTGACCTCGGGATGGTGTCTTGAAAGGGCGATTACCCCCACGATAGCAAGGGTTGCCGCCGTACCCATGGCAATCGCCTGAACGGCGTGGACATCGGGGCGCAGCTCGCCAAGGATCGTGATGCCGATCGCGATACCCACAATGGGGTCGACCACGGTGAGGCCCGCGATCACCAGATCCGGCGGACCGGTGGAGTATGCGCTTTGAACGAACCAGGAACCCAGTCCCCCGGCCGCGGCGATGGCCACCACCGAATACCACGGCACGTTCAGCAGGAACAGGCCGTTCGGGTCCAGCAGGTGTTTGCCGATGATCCGCGTCAGGACGGCCACGAAACCAAACAGGATGCCGGCACCCAGGATGTAAATGAACGCGCTCATGCGGTGCTTGAACATGGCGGCGAGGCTGCCGAAGATGCCCACCGCCAGAGAAAGCAGCAGCACAATCGTGAGTTCATCCTCAGGCGTGACGTGGTGGCTTTCCTGCGTGACATTGACGGCCAGCAGGACGAACAGTGCCGATCCCGTCACGCACGCGGTGATTGCCACCACGGTGGCGCGGTTAATGCTCAGGCCCTGGTCTTTGGTGTTGACCACGGTGGTGATCACCAGGGCAATGGCGCCGATCGGCTGAACCACCGTCAGCGGTGCTGTGACCAGCGCCACGGCGTTCATCGCCATCCCCAGGCACAGCAGGAGGAGGCCGAAGACCCACCTGGGGTTCCGCAACAGGCGGAGGAATCCGTTGGAGCTCAGCGCCAGGCCGCCGGTATCCGCCTTGACCGCACTGCCCTGGCGCTGGGCACCAAAGGCGAGGCAAAAGGCGCCCATGACCGCGAGCAAAACCGCAACCCAGACCATCAGCCGTTCCCGCCGTCGTCGGCCGCCAGCATTTTTCCCTTGCGTTGGATCGCCCAGAAATAGTTGTAGGCAGCAATCCAGTGGCCGACGAGCCCCAGCCCCAGAACCACCCAGGCGGCGACAAACCATGCTCCGGCGAACGGAACGGGCAGCTTGGACAGCACCAGGAGCGGAGTTCCGAGCAGGAGCAGGCCGGTGCGGGCCTTGCCTACGAGGCTGACGGGAAGGTCCGGGTGGCCACGGAAGTAGAACAGCGACATGCCCAGCAGGACGGCGTCGGGAACCACCAGCGCTGCCAGGTACCACCATTGAACGACGCCGGCGATCACCAGGGTGACCGCTACAGCAATCATGGCCAGCCGGTCCGCGATGGGGTCCAGAACGCGTCCCAGTTTGGAGGTCTGGTTGAAGCGCCGGGCAACGTAACCGTCCACCCAGTCAGTGCTGCCCATGATGGCCAGTACCAGCACGGCCAATCCATATTCCTTCTGGGCCAGCACAAGCCAGATGAAGATCGGCACGCCCATGAAGCGCAGTACCGTGAGGAGGTTGGGGACGGTGTAGACCAGATCGCGATCGACATGCGGCTGCCCGGGACGGGAACCAGCGCCGATGAATCTCATCAGGCCTCCCTCTCCGCGGCCGGCGGCCTCTTACAGTCTTCGTTCAGGGCAAGGCTCAGCTCTTGAAGAGTTTCCGCAGCAGGGTGAGCAGGACGGCGGTGGAAGCGGCGAGGGCAAGGAGCGGCTTCCACCGCGCCTCGAGCTGCCCCGGCAGGGAGCCTTCCGGCGCACCGGAACGGGCCGACGCCGACAGGGCGGCAAAGTGTTCGGCCGCACGTACGCGGGCTTCCTGGAACTTCTCGTTGCCTTCCGCAGCGCGGTGCCTGGCGATGCCGAGCAGGGCCTGGGCCTGGGTCTTGACGTCCAGTTCCTCGCCAAGCTCATCGCGCACACCGGTCAGGTGTTCGCGGCGCTGCTTCAGGCGGCGGCGGAGTTCGGGCTCGGTGGCCACGGGAACGTCCACGGCCTCGGCAGCCTTCTTGGCTTCCCTGTCCGCCTTCTCCTTGGCCTTCTCCGCGGCCTTTGCTTCCGCGGCGGCCTTCGCCTGGGGCGAGTTGGGATCAAGCACGGCGGCGTCGAAGTCCGAGCCCTCCTTGGCGATGCCCAGGTCGTGCTTGAGGCCGCGGACGGTGTCTTCCGGAATCAGCGGCATGGCCTGCTTGAACTTCCGGAGGCCGATGAGCCCGCCAATGAGCGCAATGAGCAGGAAGACCGCGCTGACCAGCAGAGCTGCCAGCCACGCGGGCATGATGGTGGCCAGCCCCATGATGGCGGCGACGACCATACCGGTGATGAGCAGGGCAAGGAAAACGGCGGCCACCCCGAAGAAGGCACCAGCGACACCAAGCTGCTTTCCTTTGCGCTTTGCCTCAATCTTGGCCAGCGCGATCTCATCGTTGAGTTGGCGGGGCACAAGCTTGAACACGAGTTTCAGGGTTTTTGGCAGCGCAGTGATACGCAGTCCTTGGTTGGTCCGCCCGCTGTGACGCCCGCTCATAGGTTCCGCCTAACTGGTTCCGTCGTCGATTTTTCTTCGCTGCCGAGGGGGTTTCCGGTGCGTCCGCGCGCCCCCGCTGACAAAACTATCATTCAGGGTCTGCCGGAACTTCTGGAAGTAGCCCCGGCGAGCCCTCCAACGCTGTAAAAGTCTGATCTGTCAGCCCTAGGATGGTTCTCTGTGACCACCACCAACCCGGGCGATGCGCTCAGCCGCCGGCAGAAATTCCTCTACATCCTTCTACTCGGCGCCCTGACCGCCCTCGGGCCGTTCACGGTGGACCTCTACCTCCCCGCGTTCCCTGCCCTGGAGGCGAGCCTCAACGTCTCGGAGGCCGCCGTCCAGCTGACCCTGACCGGCACCACCGTGGGCTTTGCCCTGGGGCAGTTGGTGGTGGGGCCCTTCAGCGACAAGTTCGGGCGCCGGCTCCCGCTGATCCTGGCGACCGCCCTGCACATCGCCGCTTCGCTCGGCGCGGCGCTTTCCACCGACATCGCCACACTCGGCGTGTTCCGGGTCCTGATGGGCATCGGCGCAGCCGGCGGCGGTGTGGTGGCGATGGCCATGGTCCGCGACCTGTTCAGCGGCTATGCCATGGTCCGGATGTTCTCCCGGATGGCATTGGTCAACGGGCTCGCGCCCATCCTGGCGCCCGTCATCGGGTCCCAGCTTCTCCTTGTCATGCCGTGGCCGGGCATCTTCGTGTTCCTGGCCTGCTACGGCACCGCGGTCATTGTCGCCGCGATCGTGCTGGTCCGGGAGACGCTGCCACGGGAGAAACGGGGCCAGTCCGGCCTGACGGCCCGGCAGCGGTACGGCGTGCTCTTCTCCGACCGGATCTTCGTGGGACTGCTGATGCTGGGCGGAATGAACTTCGGCGGCCTGTTCACCTACCTGTCCGCATCCCCATTCCTGTTCCAGGACGTCTTCGGGTTTTCACCGCAACAGTACGGCCTGCTCTTCGGTATTAACTCGCTGGGCATCGTTGCGGGCGTCCAGACCAGTTCCCGGCTGATCAGGCGGGTCCCGCCGCAGTGGATCCTTGCATGCTCCACCGCCTGGATGTTCCTGATGGCCGTGCTGATCGTCGTGTTCGACCAGCTGGGGTTCGGGCTCTGGGGGGTCATGGTTCCGCTGTGGTTCTACATCCTGGGCACCGGTTTCACGTTCCCTTGCGTGCAGGTCCTGGCGCTGGCCAGCCACGGGGCCCAGGCCGGCACGGCCGCGTCCCTGCTCGGCGCGTCCACCTTCCTGATGGCGGGCATCATCTCCCCCGTCGTGGGCTGGCTGGGAGGACACTCTGCCACTCCCATGGGCGCCGTCCAGGCCTGCTGCATCTTCCTCGCAGCGGCCGCCCTGTGGCTCGTGGTCCGGCCCCGGACTGTGCCTTCCATCCACTGAGTCCTTCCACCCGCCGAGTTTCCGCCGGGTTGCCGGCGGACTTCTTAGGCCGGGCTAGCAGGGAGGCGCATCCAGCCACGGGCGCTGCGGCCACGGCGGGTAGGCTGGCACCATGACCCGCAAACCCCACAGAAACGGCCGAGGGCTGTTCCTCGGCGCCATCCTCGGCGCCGTGGCGGGCTTCTTCGCCGGCAGGATGATGGGCAACGCAGCGCTGGGCATCCTGGTGGGCGCCGTCGTCGGTTCTGCTCTCCTGTACCGCGTCAATCCCGGGCCATGGAACAGACCCTGACCCGCCGCTTCCCCGGAGCCACGCGGTGCCTCCTGGCCGGGGGGCGGTCGACGCCGGGCCATCTGTTCGCGTGGGTAGCTGAGCGATAAAGTTGTTACGTGCCCCACTGGCAGGATCATCCCCCACTCCCGGCCACGTGGC
Source organism: Arthrobacter sp. NPDC056691 (assembly GCF_042791415.1). Lineage (NCBI taxonomy): Bacteria > Bacillati > Actinomycetota > Actinomycetes > Micrococcales > Micrococcaceae > Arthrobacter > Arthrobacter sp. NPDC056691. The sequence goes on along the minus strand of NZ_JBHTXX010000025.1, from coordinate 9,611 downwards.
AGCGGTGCGACTCCGGCATTCTGCCGTTGTGGTGGGACCGGCTGTGTACACAGACCAGTGCGCAGTCGGCAGCGCTCTATGCGGCGGGACTTTTCACCGAGGACCGGCGCCGGCCCATAGCCCAGTGGTTCAACCCGGCTTTCAAGGCCGCCCTGCTGGTGGCACCCGAGACCTCCCCCGAATGGCCCGTCCAGCGGTTCGGCATCTTCTATGCACCGCCCGACGGCGGCTTCACGCGAGTGCACTCCTCTCCCCACGAGTGGCACCCCCGAGAACCGCGGAAGTCCCCCACGGAGCGGGAGGCGTTCGAGGCTGCCATAGCCGAGGCAGAGCGCTTCCTGCAGGTGGAGATGGATTTCGTCTGACACTGCCGTTTCTGACATTGCCCGTCCGTCGTTGCCGCCTGGCCAGCCGCCGAGTCACATAAAACAAAAAAGTCCCGCGGCCGGCTCTGGGGCCAACCGCGGGACTGTGCGCTCCTCCTGCTGGACTTGAACCAGCAACCCTTCGATTAACAGTCGAATGCTCTGCCAATTGAGCTAAGGAGGAATGAAGCAGGTATGACATTAGCAAACGTTCGGCCGCAATGTGAAATCGGCGCCAACACTGGGCGCAAATACCCCTCCGGGGTATAAAAAAGTCCCCGTTCCGGAACCCGGAACGGGGACTGTGCGCTCCTCCTGCTGGACTTGAACCAGCAACCCTTCGATTAACAGTCGAATGCTCTGCCAATTGAGCTAAGGAGGAATGAAGCGGGTACTAGCCTAGCAAACACCCGGCCCGGAAACGAAATCGGCGTTTTTCTAGTTGTCGGAGCGGAGCGCGCGGCGCTCCATTTCAAGCATCATGAGCTCCCGGTTCAGCTGCTGGAACTCCTCGGGGTGGGCCGCGGCATCCAGCCGCTGCAGCTGCCCCAGCTTGTCCGCCTTCACACGGGTGATCTGCAGCTCGAACAGCCTGGCGAGGATGTCCCGGCAGTACTTCTGCACCGCTTCCGCGGTATGGGCCGGCAACGGAACCACCGCGAGCTCCGAAACCAGCGGCTGCAATGGCTCGGGTACCTCCTGCCGCAGGGCTTCCACCCATTGCACGGCGTCGCCGGAGAAGCCGGGAGCCGTGGCACGGATGGCATCGTGGATGGCCTGGTAGGCGGGCGTAGCGAACCGGGCGGTTGCGAACCGTTCCCAGGCTTCGCCGCCCAGCATTGCCGGCTCCTGCAGCGCCACCTCGAGGGCCTGCCGCTCCATGGATGCCACCGGGTCCCGGGGATCCGGACGGTGGAAGGACGGCAGGACGCCCGACGGCGGGAGCGCCGCTACGCCGGGCACGTTCTGGCCGCTGCCCTGGGCTGCGTTGTAGCCGGCACCGTTTGATCCAGCCCCGTTTGATCCGGCCCCGTTGTATCCGGCACCGTTTGATCCGGCCCCGTTGTATCCGGCACCGTGGGAGCGGCGCGCCGCCCCGCCGGCTTGCGCTCCGCCACCCGCTGCACCGGGCGCCTGAGCCCCGGCCGCCGGTGTACCCGGTGCCCCGCGTTTGGCGGCGGCCGCCACAGCGCGGCTGACGTCCTCAATGGGCATTCCCAGCCATCCCGCCAGTTCCCGGGCATAGCCGGGCCGGATTGCCGCGTCCCGGATCTGGGCCACTACCGGTGCGGACTCCCGCAGGGCGGCCACGCGGCCTTCGACAGTATCCAGGTTGTGGCGCCGGAGCGAGGCCTTGATGGCAAACTCGAACAGCGGCTTCCGCGAGCTGATCAGATCGCGGACGGCGGCGTCACCACGCGTCTGGCGAAGGTCGCAGGGGTCGGCCCCGGTGGGTTCGACGGCCACGTAGGTCTGGGCCACGAAGCGCTGATCCTCTTCAAAGGCCCGCAGGGCCGCCTTCTGGCCGGCTGCGTCACCGTCGAAGGTAAAGATGACCTCTCCCCCGGTGCCGTCGTCGGACAGCAGGCGGCGGGCAATCTTGATGTGGTCGGCGGCGAACGCCGTACCGCAAGTGGCCACCGCCGTCGGAATGCCCGCGAGGTGGCAGGCCATGACATCCGTGTAGCCTTCCACCACCACCAGCTGCCGGTCCCTGGCGATATTCCGCTTGGCAAGGTCGATCCCGTACAGCACCTGGGATTTCTTGTAGAGCGTGGTTTCAGGGGTGTTGAGGTATTTGGGGCCCTGGTCGTCCTCGTAGAGCTTGCGCGCGCCGAAGCCGATGGTGTCGCCGGCGATGTCCCGGATGGGCCAGATCAGGCGGCCCCGGAAACGGTCGTAAATGCCCCTGTTGCCTTCAGAGAACATCCCGGTGAGCTTCAGCTCGGGATCGGTGAATCCACGGCCGCGCAGGTGCTTGAGCAGCGCGTCCCAGCCCTGCGGTGCATAGCCGACGCCGAATTGATCGGCTGCTGCCCGGTCGAAGCCACGCTGCTGGAGGAACTTCCGGCCCTCGGCCGCGCCTGCCGTGAGCAGCTGGGCGCGGAAGAACTCGTCGGCGATTTTGTGGGCGTCCAGGAGCCGCTGGCGCTTGCCGACTTCCTCTCGGCTGGGGCCGGTGCCGCCGTCCTCGTAGCGGAGCTCGTACCCGATCCGCGCGGCCAGCTTCTCCACGGCCTCGTGGAAGGAGGTGTGGTCCAGTTTCTGCACAAAGGAGATGACGTCGCCGTCCTCGCCGCAGCCGAAGCAGTGGTAGCGGCCCACCTGCGGGCGGACGGTGAACGACGGCGAGCGCTCGTCATGGAACGGGCACAGGCCCTTGTAGGAGCCGAGGCCGGCGCCCTTGAGCGTGACGTAGCCGTCGACGACTTCCTTGATGTCCGTGCGCTGGCGGACCTCATCAATGTCTTCCCGTTTAATCAGCCCAGCCACGAAGCAATCCTAGTCTTTGGCAACGCGGCAGGATCCCCGGATCCTGCCCTATGTGGACTGGTGCGTCCAATCTCACCACAGGGACGGCAGGCTGCCCACGAGCCGTTCGTACATGGCCAGCGCGGAGCCGTCCGTCAGCGATGCCACCTGGTCGATGACCACGCGGAGCCGGGCGCCGTCGTCGGGCGCTTCCCGCCAGTCCGCCGCGAACATAGGCTCGAGGTGGCGGTCCCCGGAAGCGTTCAGCGCCGTCACCAGGGCGTGGAGCACCTCGCGCTGGCGTTCGTAGATGGGCTGCCTGTGGTCCGTGGTCATCACGAAAGTGGTGGCCAGGCCCTTCATCACCGCGATCTCCAGGACGGTCTCCTCCGGAACCATGAGCTCGGCGTTGTACCGGGTCAGGTTCGCAGGACCGTAGACGGCGCGGGTGGTTTCAAGCGCGCTTTGGCAGAACCGGCCGATGAGCTGGCTGGTCATGTCCTTCAGCGCCGCCATGGACTTGCGGCTGCCGTCCGCCTCGCGCACCCAGACGTCGGTGGCCTCCAGCCTTGCCAGCGCTGCGTCGATGGCAGCAGGATCGTTGTGCGGCAGGTACCACTGCCTGGCGTAGCCCACCACGCGCGCCCGGTGGTCCGGGTTGTCCATCCAGCGCAGCTGGAAGTGGCCGGCCACGATCGCGTCCTCAACGTCGTGAACCGAGTAGGAAATATCGTCCGCGAGGTCCATGACCTGCGCTTCGAGGCAGGAGCGCCGTTCGGGGGCGCCTTCGCGGATCCAGCTGAAGATGGGCAGATCGTCCTCGTATGCGCCGAACTTGCTGGTGCGCTGGCCGTGGATCACCGGGGCGTCCAGGGCGGACCACGGGTACTTCGCGGCCGCGTCCAGGCTTGCCCGGGTCAGGTTGAGTCCGGCAGGCCTGCCCTCCGGGTCGAGGACCTTCGGTTCGAGCCGGGTGAGCAGGCGCAGGGTCTGGGCGTTGCCTTCAAATCCGCCGATCGCGTGGGCCATCTCGTTGAGCGCCGATTCCCCGTTGTGCCCGAACGGCGGGTGGCCGAGGTCATGGCTGAGGCAGGCGGTATCCACCACATCGGGATCGCAGCCCAGGGTGCGGCCCAGTTCACGGCCCACCTGCGCCACTTCGAGGCTGTGCGTCAGCCGGGTGCGGACAAAATCGTCGGTGTCCGGTGCCACCACCTGTGTCTTGGCACCGAGCCGGCGCAGCGCCGAGGAGTGCAGCACGCGGGCGCGGTCGCGCTCGAAGTCCGAGCGGTACGTGCTCTTGGGCGGTTCCTCCACCCAGCGGGCGGAATCGTGGGCTTCGTAGCCCGGCAGGGCCTGCGGGGTGGTGCGGGCGTCCGCCAGCCGGATTTCAGCCACCTGACACATCCAGTTCCGCCGCGGCGATGTCGCGCGACTGGTCCTCGTTCAGCTGGCGGCTCAGCAGCCAGTCCTTGGGCAGGGCCGGTCTCTTGGGCGAGCCTGCGCGGCCCCGCGGCCCTTCGGAATCGATGCCGGGATACGGCAGGTCCATATCCAGCTGCGCCAGCAGTTCGCGGAGCACCTCAAGCGTCGGCACGGTGGCCAGCTGGGCCCGCAGTTCGCCGCCCACCACGTAGCCCTTGAAGTACCAGGCCATGTGCTTGCGGATCTCGCGCAGCGCCTTGTATTCGTCGTTGCCAAAGGTTTCCACCATGAGCTCTGCGTGCCGGTACACGCCTTCGGCGACCTCGCGCAGTCCGGGCCGGTGCCGCTTGTCGCTGCCTTCGAACGCCGCCTGCAGGTCGCCGAACAGCCAGGGCCGGCCTTGGCAGCCGCGGCCCACCACGACGCCGTCGATGCCGGTCTCGCGGACCATGCGGACGGCGTCCTCGGCGGACCAGATGTCTCCGTTGCCCAGCACCGGGATGTCCGGCAGCGCCTCGCGGAGACGGGCGATGGCGGACCAGTCCGCCTGGCCGGAGTAGAACTGCGCCGCTGTGCGGCCGTGAAGGGCGACGGCGGCAACACCGGAGTCGCGCGCGATCCGGCCGGCGTCGAGGTACGTCAGGTGGTCATCGTCGATGCCCTTGCGCATCTTGATGGTCAGCGGGATCCCGCCCTTGGACGCTTCGCGGACGGCCGTCTGGACGATGGAGGTGAAGAGGTCGATCTTCCAGGGCAGGGCCGACCCGCCGCCGCGCCGGGTGACCTTGGGCACGGGGCAGCCGAAGTTGAGGTCGATGTGGTCCGCCCGGTCCTCCTCCACCAGCATGCGCACCGCCGCGCCGACTGTTACGGGGTCCACGCCGTAGAGCTGGACGGAACGGACTTTCTCGTCGTCGTCGTGCGAGATAATGCGCAACGATTCCGGCGTACGCTCCACGAGGGCACGGGAGGTGACCATCTCCGCCACGTACAGCCCGCCGCCGTATTCACGGCAGAGCCTGCGGAAGGCAGTGTTGGTGATTCCGGCCATGGGCGCGAGCACCACCGGGGTGTCCACGGTGATGGGGCCGAGTTTCAGCGGCGGAAGTTCCAGCCGGGGGGCGGGAGGCGTTGCTACAACAGTCACCCGTCCATTGTCTCAAAGTCGGGCAAATCGGGCAGAATTCCGGGCAGGATGCCCACGGCGGCAACTCATCGCCCTCGATTTAGCCCAGCTGTATTAGATCCCGATGCGTCTAATCACGCTGCCGCTAATCACGCTGGGCGGCACGCCGTCCCCGCCGGGTCGCCGGCGGCGCGTCCGTTTCGGCACGTTCCCGGCCAGCCACCGCCGCCGCGGCCGCAAGCGCGCCGGTGTCGTCGACGTCGTCGGCCGTTATGGCAGCAGTGCCGCCCGGCCGGTGACCAGCATCTGAAGGGCGTGGCAGTTCAGCTGACCCGGGCAGTTCAGCAGGCCGGGGCAGTGCGGCCGGCCGCACACCCGTGGCCTTGACCACCAGCACCGCAATCAGCGTGGTGACCGGAATCGCCAGAACCAGGCCGATCGAGCCGACCAGCGTCCGGATGACCTCCTCGGACAGCTCTGCACTGGTCAGCGCCTCCCCCAGCGGACGGTTGTAGAGCATCACGATGATGAGGATGGGCAGGGCGGCGCCGGCGTAGGCGAAGGCAATCGTGTAGACGGTGGAGGCGATGTGGTCGCGGCCGATCCGCATGGCCGACGAAAAAAGCTTCCGTGCACTCGTGTTGGGTGCGAGTTCGTACAGTTCCCACACCGCGGAGGACTGCGTGATGGTGACGTCGTTCAGGACGCCGAGCCCGGAGATGATGAGGCCGCACAGGATGATGCCGGAGATGGAGATGTTGTCCGAGATGTTCACGAGTGTGGCGGCGTCGTGGCTTCCGACGCCTGCGAGGTTCGCAGCGTCGGTGGCCCAGGCCGCAAGAAGCGAGGTGATGCCGAGCCCGAAGATGGTGCCCAGCAGCGCCGTCGAGGTCCGCGCCGAGAATCCGTGCGCGAAGTACAGGACCCCGATCATGATCACGGTGGAGCCGACGAGCGCCAGCAGAAGCGGCGGCTTGCCCTCCACGAGGCCAGGGAGCATGAAGCTGACCAGCACGAAGTAGGCGCCGACGAGGCCGATCAGGGCACGCAGCCCCCGCCAGCGCGCCACGGCCACCACCACGACGGCATAGAGGATTGCCAGCAGGATGATCGGCGTGGTGCGGACAAAGTCCACGAAGATGTACGACGGCGACCCCTGGGCCGCCGGGGCATCGGCGCCGGTGGCGGCCGCCTGGGCGTGGGACAGGTTCAGGTAGCGGATGTTGTCACCCACCTTCACGCCGTGCGACTTGGCGATGTCCGGGTTGATGACCACCTTGACCGGGTTGCCGCCCTTGTCCGGCTCGGTGAAGGCGAAAGTGCACTGCGAGCCGCCGCCGGTGTTGCCTTGGGCTGTACCGTCCTGCGCCGCCGCGTTGTCCTGCGCTGTGGCCGGGGTGCAGCTCTCCGTGACCACGCGCTGGATCCGCCCGGTGTCGAAGGTGACGCCAGGAGCGGCGGCATACGGGTTGGCCAGGGTCAGGCCTTCCCTGTTCCCCGAGGGCCACAGCGCCGCCATGGCGGCGAGCGTCAGGAGGGTCAGCGGAATCAGCACCGCAGCCAGAATCCTGTTTGCTTTCCTGCGGGCAGCCATCGCTTCCGCCGTTGGCTCCGAATGCCCTGTATGACCGTGGGAGTGACCTGCACCCATCAGCAGCTAGACCTCATGCTTGAACTCTACGGCGGCGGCCATAGGGTTGATAAATGGACGACGAAGTGTCGGAGGATGCAAGAGTGAGCCAACACCGGACCCACCACCAAGCGGTGCTGACGGTTTTGGCCCCGTCCGGACCCACCCGCGGCGTGGCCCTGGTGCTGCATGGCGGCAAGTCGCACAGCTTCCAGCCAGTCCAGGCCAGGCACCTGAGCCCCGCGCGGATGGTGCCGTTTGCCCGCCACCTGCACGCCGCCGGCCGGAAACACGGTCTGGCGGTCTGGATTCTGCGGAACAGTGTGCGCGGCTGGAACGGCGAGGACATGACCCCGCTGAAGGATGCCCGCTGGGCGCTGGCCAGGATCCGCGCGGAGCACCCCGGCGTGCCCATCTACCTGCTGGGGCATTCGATGGGCGGCCTGACCGCGATCTGCGCCGCGGACGAACCGAACGTGGACGCCGTGGTGGCGCTGGCCCCGTGGCTCGATGATGCCACCCCCGCCTCCGCCGTCACCGGGCGGAAGGTCCTGATCGTGCACGGGGACGAGGACCGGTGGACGAGTCCGTCGGCCTCACTCCGGTTCGCGCGCCGGGCGGCGGCGGAAGCGGCGGAGTTGCGGTACGTCTCGCTCCGCGGGGCCGGGCACTTCATGTTGCGTCGGGTCGGACTGTGGCACAGGCTGGCCACCGGGTTCCTGATGAAGGCCTTCACCGAACGGACCGGATTTCCCGGGGCGGGGTCCCCAGCCTCCGCCGCCGCCCTGGACAGGGTGCTTCCCCCGTCCGGGGAGGCATTGCCGTTGGTCCTCTGAGAATTGGTGTCCCGTGAGAGTTGTGAAGGGCCGCGGTGAGGCGGCGATTTTCGTGACCGGACTGGCTTCATGAGCCCGTTTCCGCTGGCGGCGTTCCTTGCCAGCCTGCCCTGGGCGGCGCTGGGTGTGGTGCTCGTGCTTGCCGTCACGTACGCCGTGGCCATCCATCCCGCGGCCGGTGGCCAAGCGCGACACTCGGTGATGGACGTGGCCTGGGGCCCCGGCTTCGTCGTGATTGCGGTGATCTCCTTTGTCCTCTCGGCCGGGGAGGGCGACGGCGGCAGGCGTGCGCTTCTGCTGGTGCTGACGGGCATCTGGGGAATCCGGCTCGGCACCCACATCGGCCGCAGGGCCCGCGGCGGCCATGAGGACCCCCGCTACGTGGCGCTGCTCAAAGGAGCGCCCGGGTCCCGGAACGCCTACGCTCTCCGTCGCGTCTACCTGCCACAGGGCCTCGTGATGTTCTTCGTCTCGCTGACCATCCAGGCGGGAATGTTCGCCACCGGTCCGTTGGGGCCTCTCGCCGCGGCGGGTTCGGCGGTGTGGCTGACCGGGTTCATCTTCGAGTCCGTCGGCGACAGGCAGCTGGAGCAGTTCAAGGGCGACCCCGCCCGAAGGGGAACCGTCCTGAACACCGGCCTGTGGCGCTACACGCGGCACCCCAATTACTTCGGCGACGCCGCCGTCTGGGCGGGGCTGTTCCTGATCGCTGCCGAGTCCTGGCCCGGCGTGCTGACAGTCCTCTCCCCCGCACTGATGATCTGGACGCTGGCAGCCAAGACCGGGAAGCCGCTCACCGAGAAGGCCATGTCGGGCCGGCCTGGCTACCGCGAATACGTGGAGTCCACCAGCGGTTTCTTCCCATGGCCGCCGCGGCGGCACTGACGCGGGGACACTCACATGCCATGGACCCCAGCCGCCAGCGACCGCTTCTACCGCCTCCTCGTCCGGACCGGCCTGTTCCTGCAGTGGCTGTTCCGGATCCGCCTGATGGTGACCGGGCAGGAAAACCTGCCGGACAGGAAAGCAGGCGCCGTCGTCGCCATCACTCACTTTGGCTACCTGGACTTCGCGGCCGCCGAACTCGTGTTGTGGCGCCACAACCGCGGGAAGCTGCGGTTCATGATCCATCAGGGAGCCGCGGACCACTGGCTCGCGGGTCCCTTCATCAGCGCAGCGGGCCAGGTGGTGGTGGGCTACGGTTCGCGGACCGGCGCCTATGACGCCGCCGTGGCAAGGCTCCGCGCCGGTGAGTATCTGGCCGTCATGCCCGAGGCCGGCGTCAGCCGCAGCTTCAAGGTCCGCGAATGCAGGACGGGGGCGGTGCGGATGGCGGCCAAGGCGGGCGTGCCGCTGATTCCGGTCTCGGTCTGGGGCGCCCACCGGATACTGACCCGCGGCAAGGGCCTTCCGCTGCACCGCATCCGGCGCGCGCCGGTCCGGGTGCATATCGGTGAGCCGTTCCATCTGCCCGCGGACCTGGACCCGGAGCGGGAAACGTCGCGGCTCCGCGGGACGCTCCAGGCGGGAATCGACGCCGCCATCGCCAGCTTTCCCGTGGCGGCGCGGCCCGGCGACTGGTGGATGCCGGCGGACCTCGGCGGCGGCGCCATCTCCGAGGCGGAACGCCAAAGGCTCGATGCGGCTGATCTGGCGAGGGACCGGCGTCGTACTTCCCGAACAACAGCGGCCCCAAGGGTAAATCCCCCAACCCAGTAGCAGCACAGGGCGTTCCCAGGTCTGGGAACGCCCTGTGC